>JABGWZ010000227.1 GCA_018675995.1 Opitutia bacterium
TAAGAGTAATTTATTTGCTCATGATGTAATCCAGGATGAACTTGGTGGGGATATAGGTGCCGGTTATTTAACGGGACCAAGCCATGCTCACGATGTAGCAGCAAGTAAACCAACTGCAATGGTTTTGGCAATGAATCGCTCAGAGCAGGAATTAATTGAATTACAGGAAAGTATTAGTTCCGAGCACATGAGGATTTACAGATCAGAAGATCGGGTTGGGGTAGGCTTAGGTAGTTGCCTTAAAAATGTGTATGCCATTGCAACTGGAATTTCAGATGGGCTTGGATTGGGAGATAACGCCCGTGCTGCTTTATTAACTAGAAGTATGAATGAAATGATAAACCTCGGATTGGCTTTGGGAGGGGAGAGTGCAACATTTTTTGGTCTAGGGGGGTTCGGTGATTTAATTGGAACATGTATGGGGGAGTGGAGTCGTAACCGAAATTTCGGACTAGCCCTGGCACAGGGAGGAACTCCAACTGAGATTATAGAAAAACAAAAAACGGTTGTAGAAGGGTATTGGGCAACTGCCTGTTTTTATGATAAATGCAGTCAGATTAAGATGGAAATGCCTATCTTGTCTCAAGTCCACGACATATTATACAGCAAGAAAAATCCATCATTTGCTTTATCAGAATTAATGCAACGAGGTTTGAAGCCCGAGTCGACTCGGGAATAACCGATTGCCTTTTTAAGCGGATTAGCCATTTTTATTTTATGAATACGGCGGAGAGATTAATCATCCAAACTCCCAACGGGGAGGATCGGTTGTTGCTCCATTCGTGCTGTGCACCTTGTGAGGGTGAGGTACTTGAAACTCTGCTCAATTCACAAATTCAGCCAACTGTCTTTTTTTATAATCCAAATATTCACCCCAAAAAGGAGTATGAATTAAGGAAAAACGAAGACAAAAATTTTTGTGATAAGATGGGAGTCGAGCATGTAGATGTGGACTATGATGTAAGAAATTGGTTTGAGCGAATAAAGGGACTCGAATGGGAGCCTGAGCGCGGAGGGCGTTGTACAGTTTGTTTTGATATGAGATTTGAGAGAACTGCTTTGTATGCTTACGAAAATCAATTTAAATTGTTTTCCAGCACATTAGGTATTTCACGTTGGAAAAATATGAAGCAGATAAACGGTTGCGGTGAACGTGCATCAGCCAGATATGAAAATTTGAATTATTGGACTTATAACTGGAGGAAAGCGGGTGGTTCTCAGCGGATGATAGAAATTTCAAAAAGGGAAGGTTTTTATCAGCAGGAGTATTGTGGTTGTGTTTATTCACTCAGGGATACCAACAAGTGGAGGGTTTCTCAGGGTAGAAGTGAAATTAAAACGGGCGAAAGTTACTACGGTTTCAATAAGGATAAAAATTGATTTTTTAAAGATACTATGACCGAAGATAAAATTTGGGATATTTTAATCAGCGAGGCTATGCAGGTTGCGTCGAAGGAGAGAATTCTTTCCAAGGTCCTTACTGAGTTTGTATTGGAACGTAAAAGCCTTGCTGATGCATTAGGTTGGAGGCTTGCTGCGCGTCTTGTTAAAAATAGTGTACCTGAAAGTGATATTCGTGAGCTGATAAAAGATGCATTTGAGAAAGATAAGCAAATGCTTCATAGTGTGGAGATTGATTTGCTTGCAGTTCGAGAGCGAGACCCAGCTTGCAACGATTTCCTCAGTCCTTTTATGTATTTCAAAGGATTCCAGGCACTGTGTTGTTACCGGGTTGCTAATTTTCTTTGGAAAAATGACCGAAAGGATCTGGCTATTTATATTCAGAGTTTGATTGCAGTTGTTTATTCCGTAGATATCCACCCAGCGGCAAAGATTGGGAATGGCATTTTGCTCGATCACGCAACTGGTTTTGTAGCTGGTGAGACAACGGTAATTGAAGATAATGTATCAATCCTGCATGAAGTTACTCTGGGTGGCACTGGAAAAGAACGTGGAGACCGTCATCCTAAAATCCGTTCGGGGGTTCTGATCGGGGCTGGAGCCAAGATTTTAGGTAATGTTGAAATTGGAGAAGGTTCCAGAATTGGTGCAAGTAGCGTTGTTTTGAATGATGTGCCCGCTCATGTTTCTGTAGCCGGTGTTCCGGCTAAAGAAATTGGTGCAGTAAAAGAAGCATCACCGGCACTGGGAATGGATCATAATCTTTTGGAGATGCGCGAGTATGAAAGTGGGGGAGGGATATAAGATTAATTTGCCCTTTCGTTGACGAAAACGATTCAATTGTGTAGATAGTCTAATATGCCTTCCAAGACCACTATTAAACGTACACAATCCTCTAAGGTTGATAACGAGCTTTCTATGAAAGAGGAAGAAAATTCACGTGTCTCTGTTGACTTTGGTGATGGAGGAAAGAAAAAAGTAGAAGACTTGGAGGTAAAAGATGCACAGCTTATATTTCATTCGATCTGGCATGAACTTGAGCAGGAAGTTGGGGTAGAAAACTTACATTTCCCCGCAGAGATATTTTGGCTTAACGGCGCACCCGGAGCAGGTAAGGGAACACAGACTGCATTCATTATGGAATTTCGGGATCTGACTGAAAAACCAATTATTGTCAGTGAGTTACTGAAGTCTCCGGAGGCTAGAAAAAAGATTGATGCAGGAATGTTGGCTGGTGACAGGGAGGTTACAAGACTTGTTCTTCGTTCCCTTTTAGAACCTAACTACCAAAGTGGAGCAATTGTGGATGGATACCCGCGTACGAAAACACAAGTTGAATGTTTAAAACTTTTTCATCGACGGCTCACCGAGTTGAGGAGCAAGTACTTGGGTACTTTTCAGGAAGCTCAGTTTCCCAAACCAAGGTTCCATATCATTATGCTTTTCATCGATGAAGAGGAAAGCGTTCGCCGGCAGTTTCTTAGGGGTAAAAGAACAATGGATCATAATGCTGAAGTTGAAGCTTCGGGAGTCGGTAAAATAAGAGAAGTAAGGAAAACCGATTTAGACGAAGACGCTGCCCATCGTAGATATAAGACTTTTAAGGAGTCAACATATGACTCCCTCACGACCTTGCGAGATGTTTTTCATTATCATTTTATTAATGCTCATGGTTCCGTTATTGAAGTCCAGCAAAGAATTATACAGGAACTTAAGTACCAAAGCTCGTTGGAGCTCGATGAGTTAACACATGACTGTATATCTTCAATTCCACTGGCGGAGAAGTTATCGCTTCATGCCAGGCAGTTACTCGTTCAGCGACTTGATTCTTATCAGAAATTCCATCCTGAACTTTTTGAACAAGTTGTTGGACTGATAAAGAGTAAGTTTATTCCTATTGTTGAGAAGCATTCAATTTCTGGCTTAGCATATATTAATTCAGAGGCACCTGTTTTTGCCGACCCTCTTGCTATTGCCATTTTAATTGATGTTTTTACCGAAAGAGGTTTTACGGCAGTCGTTGACATACGAAAAATGGAAGTTCCTTCAAGGATTGATCCAAAAACATATGAAATTATTAATCGCGTGAAAAAAGTCTACCGGGTAAGGATAAATTTTCCTGGCTCTAAGATTCGTCGCGGACTGTAGTAGTTTTCCCCCCTTATTTAACATGGATATTCGATACGAAAAACTCGCCGCTACCCTTGCTTTTCATTCAACAAAATTGAATCCTGGTGAAAAAGTTCTGGTTCATGCAATTGATATACCAAGAGATATGACAATTGCATTGGTTCGTTCAATTCGTGAGTGCAAGGCGATTCCATTTGTTCAGATTCAGGATGGTCGAATCGAGAGGGAATCTATTCTTGGAGCTGAATCAGTTCAGTTTGAGACTTCCTTAGAGTGGGAACTAAAAAGAATGAAAAGTATGGACGCTTACATAGCGGTGCGAGGCTCACTCAATGTATTTGAGAATTCAGATTTGCCACAAAATGATATTAAGCAAGCTATGAAAATTCTTAAACCACTTCTTGACTGGAGGGTGCAGAAGACAAAATGGTGTGTCTTACGTTGGCCGTCTTCCTCCATGGCTCAACAGGCAAAAATGAGTAGTGAAGCCTTTGAAGATTTCTACTTTGATGCCTGTTGCATGGATTATGGCCGAATGACTGAAGGTATGGAGGCATTGGAGGAAAGAATGAGAATTGCGGATCAAGTTAAAATTACCGGACCTGGGACGGATTTAAGATTTTCCATGAAAGGAATTAACGCAGTTTCTTGCGGAGGGACTTACAATATTCCGGACGGCGAAGTTTTCTCCTGTCCAGTGCGTGATAGTGTGGAAGGTAATATCACATTTAACGCTGATACTATTTATCAAGGCACTTCATTTTCTAATGTTATGTTGCGTTTTGAAAAAGGTAAAATTGTTGAATCTCATGCATCTTCTAATTCTGAAAAATTAAATGAAATTTTAGATTCCGACGAGGGGGCGAGGTATATTGGAGAATTTGCGATTGCATTTAATCCAATGATTATGGAACCTATGCAGGATATTTTATTCGATGAAAAGATTGCCGGATCTTTTCATTTTACCCCCGGTCAGGCTTACGAAGAAGCTAATAACGGTAACAAGTCTCAAGTACATTGGGACATGGTAAATATACAAAGGCCTGATTATGGCGGGGGAGAGATTTGGTTTGATGGGGAGCTTATACGCAAAGACGGTCAATTTGTACCGAATGATCTTCAAAAGTTAAACCCTGATTACCTTTTGGAATCCGTCTAAGTTTTCGCATGAACCCGAAAGCACTCAGGCAATTTATTGCAAATGTGCCTAAAACGGAGACTCATTTGCATATTGAAGGAGCCTTACCGTGGGAGCTTTTGGAAAGAATAGATCCAAAGTCATTTTCTCAAACTCCTTATTTTCGACAAAGTGAATTTCGATACCAAAGTTTTGAGCAATTCGAATCAATTTTGATCGATCATGCCATGCGGTGGTTCAATTCTGCTGAAAGTTATTTTGAGGCGGCACGGTTGATTTTTGATAAACACGTTAAAGAAAATGTTAAATATGTAGAAATCAGCTTTCATGCCGGCATGATTGAATTATTGAAATTGCCGGGGAAGGAAATTTTACGAGCCATTGTAGATGCGGCTCCTTCAGGTTTGGATGTGCGAGTTTTTCTTGGAATAAGCCGGAACGCTTACACTTCTTATCTTGGACCATTATTGGAAGAGGCTCTTCATTGGGATGAGCTTCACGGGATTGATCTTCATGGGCTTGAGTCATTACCTATGGAATCTTGGACTGTGCCCTTTTGGGAAAGAGCAAGATCAGCAGGGAAAATTATAAAGGCACATGCAGGTGAATTTGGTCCCGCTGCTAATGTTCGACACGCAGTAACTGAAATGAAAGTAAAAAGAATCCAGCACGGCATTAGATCAGTCGAGGATGATGATGTTATGCAACTTCTGGTCGATGAAGATATAACTCTCGATATGTGCCCAATCAGTAATTACAAATTAAGAGTGATCGGTAATTGGTCTGAGCATCCTATCAAACTATTTATTAAGAATGGAATCAGATGCACGATCAGTACAGATGACCCACTTTCTTTTAATAATTCAATTATTGATGAATATGTGACATTAAATGAAAAACTATCTTTAGAAATTCCAGAACTGGCTGATCTTATTATCAATGGTTTTGAGGTAGCTGACTTGCGAGAAGAAATAAAATCCAACTTTATTGAAGATGTGAACAGGCAGGCCAAAGAATTATCATCTATTGATGGGTGAGGAGCTTTTTATTTGTCCCGAGGGAGCTCCTGAGCGCGTAGATAAAGTGTTATCCAATGCGTTTCCTCAAAAGAGTAGGTCACTCATTCAACGTGCTATCGAAATAAACAAGGTGCGTTGGAAAGATGGTAAGCATTTAGAAGCGAAAAGCAAAGTTTGTTCAGGAGATGAGTTAATCATAGACCTTGAGAGGGAAAAAACCGAGCCTCTCGTCGGCAAAAATATAGCTTTGGATGTATTATTCGAAGACGAGGATATTTTGGTCATTAATAAGGTCAGTGGAATGGTCGTACATCCAGGTGACGGCACAAAAGATGATACTTTGGTTCATGCTTTGCTTCATCACTGTAAAAATGAACTTTGTCCAGTTGGAGCACCGGAGAGGCCCGGCATTGTACATCGCCTTGATAAAGAAACCAGCGGTGTTATGGTAGTAGCGAAAACAGAGCTAGCTTATTACTCACTGATTGAGCAGTTTTCTAACAGGCAGACAAAGAAGGTTTATACAGCTTTGGTAACGGGCTTTCTAAAGGGAAAGAGCGGGGAAATAGATCAACCTATTGGTAGACATCCTAAAAACCGTGTTAGGATGGCAGTGGTGGAACACGGTAAAGCCGCACAAACAAAATGGGCGTTAATTAGCAAATATGTCGAGAAGTACAGCTTGTTAAGGGTGCAGATTCTTACTGGGAGAACTCATCAGATTAGGGTACACCTTTCCTACCTGGGTCACCCGTTGGTAGGAGATACAACTTATGGTTTCAAAAAAAAATCTCCTTTTGCTCGAGTTATGTTGCACGCAAAAAGTATAAAGTTTTCCCATCCGCTCACCAATACTGAATTATTATTTAGAGCGGATTTCCCAAACGATTTTCAGGAGGGAATAAATTTACTCACTCCTATGGAATAGATTAAGAAGCAGAATAAGGATTTTATTCCGAATGAGAAAGATTTGAGGTAATTATTGAAAAAGCATCGTTAACATCGTCTACAATCTTAAAAAGATCCACATCTTTGGGTGAGATAACTCCCCATTTTATAAATTGCTCGAAATTAATTAAATCTTCCCAAAACTCTTTTCCATAAAGAATAATTGGCATTTGTTTGTTAAGCTTTTTGGTCTGAATTAGAGTGAGAGTTTCAAAAAGCTCATCCATTGTTCCAAAACCACCAGGAAATACAATTACTGCCTTGGCATGGTAAAGAAAGTAAAACTTTCGAAGGAAAAAGTAATGAAATTCGAATGATAACTCTGGGGTAGCATATGAGTTTACACCCTGCTCAAAAGGCAGGCTTATTCCTAAAGCCACTGATTTTCCATTTACTTCACTTGCTCCTTTATTTGCTGCTTCCATCATTCCGGGGCCACCTCCCGAGCAAACATAGTATTTCTTTGCGGGATCTTTTAGGTTGTCCGACCATTCTGTTAGCTTGGATGATAGCAAGACGGCTTCGTCGTAATATTTAGATAATTTAACAATGCGTTTTCTCTGCAAGAGCTCTTCGGTATCATCTTGATTCAAATTTTGTGATTTGTGATGCTTCTTATTAAATTCGTTGAGTTCCTCCTGAGCAATATTGAGCGGTTTTGAACGGGCAGAACCAAAAAATACAATGGTGTTTTGAATACCTTCTTCTGCGAGCCTTAACTCGGGTTCAATGAGTTCACATTGTACGCGAATGGGGCGAGCACCATGGCTGTTAAGGAAATCTCTGTTGGAATATGCTTTGACTATTTTATTACTCATTTTGGTATATTTGCTTTTTATTAAGTTAATGAAAAGATCATTCAGTTCTTATATTAATTCATTTTTTACTAAAGTCTAAGAGATTGGTGCCGATTATGATCTGTAGCCGCAAGGAAGCAGCCTCATTTCAATTGATTCAATCCACATGGAGGTAGGTTAGAATCACAACTTCTGTTTTATACAGATAGCAAATTACAATGTTGTGATATATTTAAGTGATCATATTGGTTCTAAAGATTTAAGGCTTAGTTCAAGCAATTCAGTCTGTAGTTCGACTGAGAAAAATGATAGATGCGAATTCCTTCCTTTTACATCTGTTTCCACTGAGTCCGTTTCGAGAGAAGAAATTGGGAAGTGGGTAGATAAATTAATGAAAATGCCTGACGGTATGGATGTAAATTTTGATGAAATTGATTTTTCTACCAACAACTTTATTGACCCTTTGACTGATGTAGCAGAAAAAATTCTTAAAGAGGACAAAATTTAACAATTTCTCCTTATTATCTTATTATCCTGTTATGCAAAGAATGTATATTTTTTCTGGTAATATAATCATTGGCTTATTTAAGTTCTCTCCTAAAGCCCCAAAGAAGACTTTATGAAGCAGAGATTCCAATTATTAAAAGCATGGTTTTTCTCATTGCAGGAAAGAAACAATCACTCACGATAAAAGTTATGAAATTGTATTACTTAAGTTTTTTTTGTCTGGTGTGTTTTTTTTCCGGATGCGACTCAGAGGTTATTGATGAGACAGAAAATATTAATCAATTTATAGACACAGAACAGGAACCCCGTATCGAGGAAAAAGTAGACAATCGTTTTGTTTCAAATGACCGAATATTAAAAGAAATATTTTCTGACTATGAAAAACCACTTAATTCTTTTCCGCAAATATGGCAGGACGAGGCAGTAGTCCAAAAAAATGGTAGGCTATACAGGGAAAATATTACCGACGAACCCTTTACAGGTACAGTGGTTGAGAGTTTTGACGATGGTTCGATTTCCTTAGAGACATCATATTACCGTGGTTTGCCCCATGGTCAGCAGGTTAGAAATTTTCCAAATGGACAAAGAGCCTTAGAGGTTAATTTTGACCAAGGATCAATTGTTGGAACAAAATCGAGGTGGTGGCCAAATGGAGTACTGCGTGAAGAAGGATATTGGAGTGAGCAAAAGTTCCTCGGGAGAAGGTTATGGGATCAAACAGGAAGACTTATTAAGGAAGAAATAGTACCCCAAAATTAAAAAATCACTTATTTTCCCTCAATTTCTTTAATTTTCGAGATATAATCCCCCAACACCCCGACTCTTAAAATGGAAAGGTTTTCAAAAACCTTTCTTTTTTCGATTTTTCGAAGGAGCTTGAAAGTTTCATCATTCATGTCATCTGGCACGACGACGACGAGATGTCTCGCCTGTAAGCGAAAGTTTGTGTCACTTAAAGTTCGTAATAAAGGAATTTCGTCGTTCAGTTCCCAGCTGTTTCTTATTTCCACACCGAGTGAAAGTGATGGTACCCAGAGGTCGGTTTCACCAACAACATATTTTTTTCTTACATTCAAATTCTGATTTGAAAGTTTGAACTCGCAAATATGAATTAGGTCCATGATTGATGCCGAATTTGTCCTCAACGAAATTTGTTCTTTAGAAACAAGTGATGATAAATAGGCGACTAAATCTCCATTATGCAGAACCTGGGTTCTTTCTCTTGCAAAAGTCCTCACTTGGTTATCAGGAAAAAGTGCTTCATAATATGAATCAGGAATAACTGCGGGATACACCTCTTCAATTCTATGCTCCATTTGAGTGATGGTCTCATCTAAATTTACCGGAAAACTAATTGCATGGATGCGAAGGTCGTAACTTCCATTTTTCCGTGAAAGTTCAGCAAGTCTTTCCCTAATCCAAGAGCCAAAGTAGAAGACCTGCTGATTGTTTTCGTATCCTGTTGTTCTAAAGAGCTTTATTTTTTCCCTAAATGCATAAACGCCCTTATCATAATAGTCATAAGGACCACCTAATTTGTAAACTGCAGCTGCTAATTCTTCCATTAAATCACGATCATCCATCCAATGTCGTCTTCTTCTGTGGTAAACAGGAGTACCGATGTTGGTCGCACTTGGACGGTCGAATTTAGGCATAAGCAAATTGGAAGATGTAAATTAATATAAGAGAATGAATTTTTTTTCAACAACTGATATAGTTGCATTAATTGATGAGATTCATTGAAATGATGAGCTTATGAGGTTAAAAATTAATTTAATCAGTTTTTTTTTGTTTTTCACATTTTTTTTCAAACAAGGTTTAATTTTAGGCACTGAAATTAAGCAAACTGATATTGCTTCTAAAATTGATGATAATGAAACAATCGTCAAAGAGGAGGCTATTCGAATCGTAAAACCAGGCGTTTTTGATTACCAGGCAAAGGATTTTTTATTGAGAATGAGAGCTTGGGGCGTTGGATTTCCAAAGCGTGAGCAACCGGGTTATAACGAAGCTATCTCTTTTGCTGAAGGTAAGCTATTAGGGGTTTCTCTTGAAATTAATATGAAACAGGAGTTTGATCCATCTAATTTAAAGGTTGTCCAGGTTATAATCAGCAAGGGTAAGACAGATTTTAGTCGTGAAGCCATCGCGCAAGGCATTGGATGGCACTTGGATAAAGAAACTAACCGTTACGGTCCCTATGTATTATCTCAATTGAAAGCAAAAAGGCTAAACCTCGGTGTTTGGGCGAAAAACTTTAATTATGAGCAAGCCAAATCTATTACCTCTATGCCCACGGCAAAACTTCCAGGGTTGATTAATAACCGGAGTGGTTTTGTACCTTCGCTGAGCTATTGGGTCACTTCCTTTGGCAGAATCCATCGGCCAGGTTGTTCTTTTTACCAAAGAGGTCGTGGAACCCTATCGACAAAGCCGCAAGGAGTTGATTGTCGAATTTGTGGCGGAAAAACACCTAAAAAATAAATAAAAAATATTTCCCCCTTGTGTTGTGGAATTCATTTAATTTTATATTTAGTTAAATATGTATTTACCAAACATTGAAGAATTTCCAGAATTTTCATTAGAACGCCTCCTAAGCACTTGTTTTGGGAATCCACAAAATTTAGAACAAAAAATATGCATTCTGATCGATCTTCCTGACTTATCTCTAATGCACGATCACGCTTTTTTACAGAGCGAAGGCTTTTCAGTTCAAAAATATGCCCATAGTGTTTTTCTAAAGGATCTTACCGAAGGTGTTTCTAAAAGTTTGAATTATTCAGAAAATGCCTTTTTTGCGTTCAAGACTACAGGTGGCAGTAATTTGGACCCAGAAGATGTTGCTACAAATACAAATGGCGATGTTTTATCGTTGGAAAATGATATTTATCCCAATTTCGATCTAATTCTTGCCATTACGGATTATTCACTCACCGCTCCACTTACAGCCTCTGCTAAAGTGCACGGTTTTAGGGGAGCAACATTACACGGAGTAAACGATATAATTTTAAAATCAGGTTTAGCTGTCGATTATGTCAAAATTAGTAAACAAGCAGAACTTTTTCGAAATGCATTGGATCATACGGATTATTTCGAATTAGACTTTGAGGTGTTTGGTGATAAATCAACTTTAAAAATTGATTGTACTTCTCAAAGTGCTCAGAAAAGTCACGGTTTGTGTCCTGGTGGAATTCCCGATGTTGCCAACCTCCCTGCTGGCGAGGTTTATTTCGTGCCCACTTCTGCTTCCGGTTCATTTCCATTCCGTTTTTCAGACGGCACGATTGCTCAAATGGATGTTGAAAATGGTGCCATCGTAAAATCAACTTTAATAAAAGGTGACCAAGGTCTTGTAGATGCACGCAACAAACAACTAAAAGAAGACCCAGCAACTGGTATTATTGGAGAACTTGGTTTTGGCACACAACTTCTACCGTTTTCTGGTAAAGACATCCAAGATGAGAAGATTCTGGGTACCTGCCATGTTGCAACGGGAAGGAGTGACCATTTAGGAGGTAGCCTGACTCCTGATTTGTTCAACTCAAGATTGAATGCGTCTCATGATGATATTCTTTATGCTCCGCCTAAGACACCTGAGATTAATGTAGAAGAGGTGCGAATGTACAAAAATGGTGAAACATTTTCTATCTTACAAAATTTTTATCCAACCCCATTCTTACTAGATAAACTTTCAGAGGAATACCCTGTAGATAAATTTGCAGTTGGTATTGCTTAAGTTTTTAAATTCTACCTTTTAAGAGCTTTTTACTTAAAATAGTTTAAAGTTTAACAATTCTTTGTTCTATGTGTGTGGGATTTTGTAAGCCTTCACTCTTTCTAAGTTAGCTAGCATTCTAAATGTGTTTGAACTATTAAAATGTCACCAGTATTAAAAAGCTGCTGGTCTTGGAGGTAGTTGATTGTTGGTTATTTCTCTTAAAGAATTAGAGGCATAGTTGTTATTCCGTTTTTATTGTATTCCAATTTATTTTACAGAAAAGGGAAAATTAACCCTAAAAGCTTTGCAAATTGCCCTGTTTTTTAGGAA
>JABGWZ010000236.1 GCA_018675995.1 Opitutia bacterium
GATTCAAAGCCTTTGAAACCAGTGGGTGAATGGAATAAAGGTCGGATATTCGTTAAAGGAAACCAAATCGAGCACTGGTTAAATGGAGAAAAAATGGTCGAAATCACTTGGGGATCTGAAGACTGGAAAAAACGATTTCAAAAAAGTAAGTATCATAAGAATGAAGGATTTGGGTCCTGGGAAGGTCCTATCCTTTTACAGGATCATAACGACCCAGCCTGGTACCGAAATCTGAAAATCCGAAAACTTTGAAAATTAGTTTCGCTAAATTAGCGAACTCTTTAATGCTAATGTTCTGATACCACGGATATTGGTTTTACATGAGTAGGAAATCTTAAAAAATGTCGCTTTTGCATCTCATAAGTATTTAAGATGCAATTGAAAACTAAGAAGAAAAATACTCGACTAATCGATTGAACCTTTCTCCGGCAACCTGAATATGGCTTAAGGTAGAACTGTCAATATCTTGCTCTATCGGCTTCAACTGCTTACCCTGTACCTTCTCGTTTGCGAGGCGCCCTGAAGTAGACCTTAACCTAGATGAGAGAAATAAACTTATTGCTTTATAAAATCGTGCTTCGAATCCGCGATTTTCTTCAAAACGGTCATTCATAAATTCATGATCCAAAACAATTACATCAGATGCTTCAATTGCTCTAACATTTGCCACAGGCATCTCTTCTTCAATAAAAGACATTTCTCCAAGAATTTCCCCTGACTTCACCTTGGCGACCTCTACTCCGTCAGAACTTTCAACCTGAAATTTACCGCTTAAAACAAAAAAAATTGATTTAAGTTCAATATTAGTTTGAATTAGAAATTCGTTGGGTTGGATAGTTGCCTTTTTTCCAACTTCCGTCATCCATGCAATATCTTCATCACTGAAGTATCCTAAAATGTGTAAAACTTTTCTCATATCTTTTTATTAATTATTGAATTAAATCTAGAATATATTTTTGTTTAATGTAAGAAATTCTTGATAACTCCAAAAACATTTCTCTCCTAAGCAGGGTTTCTCTCTCCATTAAAATAACCGATTTTTCGCTCATTCTCTTACTGAACATCGAAATTATCTTATCAAGCCTCTCCTTTTGTAATCGCCATAATTCCTGCTGCAATTTCAATGTTTTTTCAGCTTGGTTTAACTTGAAACTTTCCGTTAAAAACTGATTCTTTTGTTGCTTGATAAGTTTATGCTTAAGTAACTCTGCTTTCTCTATTGCTACTCTTGCCTTACTTAGCTTTCGGCGGGTTAAGAACCGCCCGGATATAGGAATAGACAAATTTAAACCCAGCGTAATTTCATGACCTGTGGAGCCAAATTTAAGACGATCTCTGCTGCTATGACCTGTGCTTCCAATTAACTCCAGAACTGGAGAATTCTCTGATTCGGTTAACTCGTATTTACTTTCAGCAATCTCAATACCTGATTGTCCAAGATATTCTGAGACTGAATCCTTACTTTCAAATTTATTTTTAAATTGAAAATCTGGTGGTGGTATAAATTTATCATGGTTAATCCAGAATTCATCATCCGTATCAAGTATTAGATTCATTTCTGCCTTTGATAGTTCCGAACTTAATTTACTTTCAAGGTATTGACTTCTCATATTTTCTAAATCGCGAACTGCATTATTTACTAGTAAACTATCAACCACACCCGAACTGAGTTGTTTTTTGTAAACAGATAGTTTCTGGTTAATTACACTTTCAATTTTAGGTAAAAAATTAAGCTTCACCTGTGAGGATAGTGCTTTGAAAAAATTGTTTGTTAGCTTTTTTAAAACTGCCTGCTCTTCATAAATAAGAGCCAACTTGGACTTTTCTAGTTCAAGGTTTGCAACATTGATTTGTTTCCGTGTTTTGAAACCATTATACAATACCCATTTTGCATCTATGCCATAGGAGAAAGTTTTATAGGGTTCGGGTTCAGAATAAGTTTCAAACTGAGATATTTTAACATAATCATTGTAGGAGACCTTTCCATTTGCAGTAGGATAATAACTAAACCTTAAAACAGAGATTTCTTTTTCAAATTCTTCTGTATCTGCTTTTTTAATTAATAAGTCAGGCGAATGTTCAAGTGCCAACTCTCTTAAGACCAACAAATCCCAACCTTTGTCTTTACTTCGATCAGTTTGTTGAGTCAAAAAACTTTTTTGGGCATTTTGCCTCGAATCAAGAGATTGAGAGTTTTGCAGATTTGCTGTTTTACTAGAAGAATCATTTGCATCTTCTATAGCATGAATTAATTTGTCTAACCTGCTGTCTAGTGAACGTAAATTATCACGGATAACCTGGTAATCTAATTTAGAATTTTCCACAAAGGATTCTGCACCAATTGCTATAATATTTGGAAAGTAAAATAATATAAAAGAAAGTAAAGTTCTCATGAAAGCGCACTCCACATCTTTGCATAAAACTTATTATATCCAAGAAGTTCATCATGGGTACCTCGTTCGACACACTGACCGTTATCTAAAACAATGATTTGGTCTGCTTCTTTGGCAATTTTAAGCCTATGAGCAATAAAAACCACAGTGCAATTCATGGACTTAACATTTTTGATAATCCTAGCCTGTAATTCATTATCTAAGGCACTTGTTGCCTCGTCCATAATTAAAACCCTCGGTTTCCTTATTAATGCGCGGGCAATTGCAATTCTTTGTATTTGTCCTCCTGAAAATGCTCCAAACTGTGTACCGGTAACAGTGTGTAATTTCATGGGAAGCTCAGAAATATCATCCCATATACAAGCTGCTTTAGCGGCAACAATGACCTCATCTAGGGATGCATCAAATGCACCCTTAATATTTTCGAAGAGAGAACCATTTATAAGTCGAAAATCTTGAGGTACAACAGCGATGTTTTTTCTTAAAGCTGATGGGTCCAAAGTATGTAATTCATAGTCATCAATAAAAACATGTCCACTACTCGGGTGATCAAGCCCACTTAACAACTTCCCCAAAGTACTTTTCCCTGATCCGGAGCCCCCAGCAACCACAACAAAAGTACCCTGTTTGATAAACAAATTAGCCTGCTGGATTGCTGCTGTATCTTGGTTTGGGTAGTAATAGGTAACATTATCGACTTTTAAATTACCATTAATTTTATCCGGTACCATTAGATCCACCTTACAGTCTGGTGAATTATCAAGTAGAGGTTTAATAAATTTAAACATTGGTATCTGAATACCAGAAAGTATAACAATATTACATAACCCGCTAATATTCATACTGAAAATGGCGAAGGCTCCAAGGAACGCAATAAACATAGCAGGCTCCAATTTATCATCTCTCAAGTGAACAATCATCCAATATACAAATGCAGTCGAAAGTGTAACCCAGGATGTTTGAAATGTGCTATGTAAAATTCGTACTTTTTGGCTCGCAATAAGCTTTTTCCTTAATCGACTGTACCTTTCAGCCCACTGCTCTAAACATTCAGATTCAACCCCTGCTGCTTTTATTTTATGTATACCGGAATAAAGCTCTAATATATAACTATTAACAATACCAAGAGATTTTTCACCAGCCATGAACGCCCTGATCTGCCAATAAGTAAAGGCCAAAGCTGCTGAAATCGCCACAAAGCCAAAAGCCAAGGATCCAACTCCCAATTCAAAGCTTACCCAAAATAGTACACCCAAACTTGTCACAATTTGAAAAGACATAGTAACGACACGCTGGGAAATAGTTCGAAAAAACTCCTGCATTCCGAGGCAAGTACCCATTCTCATAGCAATATCTCCAGATGCATGCTGACCAAGAACTCTTGACGGAAAATGCAAAACGCGATGCCAAAGCGCAGCTGTTGATGCCAAAGATAGTTTATAATTGATTCGAGTCATTAGCATAGTGTCAAACCAAGTAAAAATAGTTTGAAATAAACCGACTAACACAAGCCCACCGCAAACAACCGCTAACAGACCAGTCAATGCACTGGGTAAAAGGTCATTCACTACGAAAGCAGAAAGTATAGGGATTATAGCCACCAAGCCACTTGAGATAGTTGCAAGAAGGAGAACCATTAGAATCTCAAAACCAACCGAATGAATTTCAAAAAAAATAAGGTCAAACAAAGTTAGTGGTTGGTTGGGAAGTTGCTTGAAAAAATAAATAGCCTTCTTCGATAAATTGGAACGAGCTTTTTCATCCAAAGAAGCTGTTTCACCAGTAACGGGACTCCATGTGATATACTTACCATTATTAAAAAATAAAACATGAGCGTTTTGATTCTGATCCAAGCAAATAAAAGACCCCGAATCCTTTAACCACCAATTCCCCCTAAGTCTAGATTCTCTAATTATTAAACCAGAACTGTCTGCAATTTTATTAAATAGATGTACCGGATTCTCAATTTCAGTGATTGAAGGTATGCTAGGAATCCATCCATTCTTATTAATAAGATAAAAAGCAGCCCGAAGTGAATGATTCTGTGTTTCAGGGAGATAGGACTTTTTTCCGGATAGCAAGTTAAGCATTTTCCCCTTAAGGGATTGAGAATAAATGTCATTTCGTGACATATGTTCATCAGCAATTTTTTTTGTTTTCCGAAAGTGATCCGTCCACCTTGCAACCAACTCATTCCATTGAAAAGTAGCCTGTTTTGTGACAATTTCATGTATATTTGGATTCGAGAAGAAATTTTCATTCGAAAATGTTTTAAAAGAAACCGTATCGGTAGTTTTATTTTCAAATGCACTTCCTGGATGCATGAGCCAGTAATCAGGAATGAATTTTTTAGAACCTCTTATTTCAGGCTGTAAGGTTAAATCCTTTCCTTCCATCCAAAACATATCATCCCCTGATAATCCCATTTTAGAAGCAGGTAATTTAAAGTCGTTATTGGGTTTGCAATCTATTGGTCTTCTTAAACTTGGTTTTAGAAAATCCTTTTCAAAATCAAAAAGTAGCACCAAAGATTGAGAAACTTTGTTTGCAATAAGGTGAAGGATTTCAGGGCGATTAATTGCAGAGATCAATGAACTCAACTTACATATATAACAATCGCCATCAGCATCATTCCTTGCATGTAAAAACAAACCAAAAGGAGTTTTTGAGGGAATTAAACAAAAATCACCCGGTGACAAATTTAAAATAACTTTTCTTTGCTGAAACACATTGAGTTCGTCGTAAAGTTCTCCCTCCAAATACCAATTACAATTTAAACTCCAGCACACCATTGGTTCAGATCCATCAGATGAAATCTTGGCGTATTTTTTTTTGTTATCCAATAGCTTACCGTTAGCTTCAGACATACAAGTCCTAAATGCCTGTACTAACTCTTCCTTGGTTTCAATTCGGTTCATGTTGACTCTAAATTAAAAAGCCTCGCATAAAGACCATCTTGATCATTCATCAAATCATTATGGCTACCCCTTTGAACAATTTTGCCATTTTCAAATGTAATGATTTCATCACAAATACTTACAGGTTCTATTCTATGACTGATAATAATGCCTCCCGAGCAATTTTGCCTTATAGATTGTAGCAGGATATTTTCAGTGCTTGGATCTAATCCAGCGGTTGCTTCGTCCAAGACAAGGAGTGTGGGCTCCACTGTTAACGCTCTGGCGATTTCCAATCTTGCTTTCTCGCCACCACTAATATTCGTTCCGTCCTCCGATATTTTATGACTATACCCGGTAGGCCGATTTATAATCCACTCATGAATACAAGCAACTTTTGCAGCTTTTGTAAGCTGCTCAAATGTAATGCTACTATTCCACATTGATAAATTTTCCGCAATTGTTGCATTAAATAAAACAATTTTCTGGTCAACAAAAGTAATATATTGCGAGAAATCTTTCCCGTCGATCGTCTCTATGGGAACTCCACCCAAACTGATTGATCCGGACCATGGTTTATAAAGTTGTGAAACTAATCTTGTTATTGTGGATTTCCCGGAACCAGAAGCTCCCACAAAAGCAACCCATTTCCCAGGCTCAATGGTTAAACTAAAATTCTCTAATAAAGGAGGCTGTAATTTTTGATAGCCAAAGGTAATGTCTTTTAATTCAAGTAGCGGATAAGTAATTAAACCACGAACCTGTTCTTCATCATTATTATTTTTGATAGAATCATCATTTTGAGAAAAAATATCGTCTATTCTATCAATACTTCCTTGAGTTTCCTGAATATCAGTAAAATGTCCAAGCATTTGCTGAATAGGTCCAAGGAACTGCATGACTAGCCCCTGAAAGGCTACCAATACACCGAAGGTCATGTTTCCTTGAATAACCTCATGGCCACCGAAAAACAAAATAATCGCATAGGATCCTGAGTTCAAAAAAGTGGGGAGTGACTCAATAATCGATCTTTTTACAGTCAATCGGTTTGTTTCATTTAGCAACTTGGTTTTTCGACCAATAAGTTGAGCTAAGAGATTTTTTTCCAAACCGCTTACCTTCACCTCGGGTAATAACTGAAGTGCCTGTAATTGTTCGCCAGTGTTCAAACTGGATTCTCGAGTTATCGCTTGGTTAAGTTCTCGTACTCGGCCGATCTGCCAGGAAAAATACAGCAGGTTTACCGCAGCTATTCCTAGAACAATTAAGCTAAGTTTTGTATCAAAATAAAACATGACAAACCAATATACAAAAGCTGTTAACATGCCGATAAATGACTTACCTAATGGGCCGGTTATCAGTGCCGATAACTGATCCACTAATTGAGACCTACCCGCAACTTCACTTGCCGATCTCTGGGAAAAAAAAGCCAGAGACAAATTCATGGACTTAGATATAAGGCGACTGTTTAGTGCAATTGAAAGTCGGGTTTGAAATACTAGGGTAATAGTTTGCTGAAGAAAATTAAGCAAAAATTGAAGCACTGCCAATACCCCAATTCCACCAAGCAAAACGGGTAGCCAATCCGTGAAATTTTGCACCAAGACATAATCGATAAAAATGATCGACAAGATGGGTAACAAAGCACCCGGAATAACTAAAGCCAATCCAAGTGCCGTAGCCAGTAACAAACCATACTTAATCTCACCTGCATAATGAACCAATGATTTTACCCAACTTGGCGGATTACCTGAAGGGGTAAATGCTTCACCTGGTTGGAAAGTTAATACAACACCAGTGAAGGATTCATCCACTTCCCTTTCGTCTAAAACCTGCCTACCGTTTGCTGGATCGTTAATCCAATATTTTTTTCCCTTTATTTTTTCAAGAACTACAAAATGATTAAATTTCCAATGTATGATCATTGGAAATGAGCCCAATTCTTTTAAATCTTCCAGCTCTAAGCTGTATGCATGTGCATCAAATCCTACATCCTTAGCAAACTTTATTAAGTTTAAGGCATTACTTCCATCTCTTGAAACACCACAAGCATCACGTAGGTACTCAATAGAAAACCATTTATTAAAATACCCAAAAACAATCGCAAGAGAAACAACGCCACATTCTGTATGCTCGACCTGAAGAATTGAAGGAGTTCGGAAACCTGAAAAGCGGTTGGATAAAAATTTAAACATTTCACTCGGTTTGCGGTAAAAGTAACCACCTTAACTGTTCCTCGCGAGTTATGACACTACCCTGTCCAATCATACCTACTTGTAATTTACGCTCACTCTTGGATGCTGAACTCCATTTAAAATCTCCTGTTTCTGGATCACGAAGTATTTCAACTTTGACCATAAATGGACTACCCGCTTCGGTTATCCTGCCAACAAGTTGGTCGTTTTTTAATTCTTTCATCAAACCAGACGAGGATAAGGGCATCGGAGAAATACTTTTTACCCTCCCTACCAGTTTCCCGTACTTTGTTGGTGGAAACGCTGACAGCTCCAATTCCGTTGGCATTCCAACACTTACTGGTTTTACCTGTTCACTTGAAATAAAAACTACAAATGTCATTTCATCTTCCATTGAATCCGGTCGAACTAAAATAACCGGAGAACCTGGAGACAAAAAGTCTCCTACCGACGAAGTTATTTCAACGACTCGACCAGTAATTTTTGATCTCAACTCACCTTGATCAGCAAGTTGACTTTCGAGAAGTTCAACTTCGCTCGAAAGCTGATCCGCTTCCAGTT
This sequence comes from Opitutia bacterium, assembly GCA_018675995.1. Classification (GTDB taxonomy): domain Bacteria; phylum Verrucomicrobiota; class Verrucomicrobiia; order Opitutales; family Seribacteraceae; genus Seribacter. Next base: position 8,047 of record JABGWZ010000236.1, read on the forward strand.
TTTTTTGTAAAAGTTCACGATATTCAGAAACATGTTTATTATTTTCTTCCTTTAATTCACTAACAACGATTCGTTGGTCATTTATTATACTCGATTCAGTATCTTCGATTCGGTCAATAAATGTATAGTACTGATCGAATTTTATTAGCCCCTCTTTGTGTAAATTTCTTAATTCCTCTTTCCTTGAATTAAGACGACTCAATCGCGTCTTATTGAGAATTTCTGAGCTTCTATGAATATCATCAACTACTTTCTTAAATTCCTCTCGGGTTTTTTGATCATTTGTTTGTGATTCCTCAATATCTGAAATGTACTGCTGAAGGGCTTTTAATTTAAATGTTGCAGAATCTAATTGATCCTGAACTCTACTTTGATCTAACACAGCTATTACTTGTCCTGCTTCAACGTGATCACCTATTTTCACATTAATTGAAGTAACAACCCCAGGGTCTTTAGCAGTAACCTGAAGAACACCAACATCTGACCAAATAACTGAAGGACCTGAAACTTTTATGGGAATATAAATCAATATACTGCAAGCAACCGCTATGCTTATTAAAAGCACAAAAACGGAAAGGAATAGTAACGACCTGAACTTGATAAGCATGGACGCTTGATCAAGGTCATCGGAAGATACCAAACTATCTAAGGAATCTGAGCGATATGGAGAAGACACAAAGATATACTCACGATAAAAAGTTTATAATAATAACTTTACCCTACAAAGTTGAGCATGCATATTCAACTTTTAAAAGTAACCTGTTCAGTTAGCTCTAATGAAATTTTAATGAAGGTATAATTCTATTTTCAACTGAAAACCTTATAGTTACTTTTTAGAGAAAACTTGGGCAACCTACACAGAACGGACAACTGATACATTATCGATCAAGCCTCCGTATCCTTTTCCGTCACCAACCCCTCTAAATTCTAACCTAGAAAGATCGCTTTCTGTCATGTTAGATGGGAGTTCAAACTCGAAAGTCTCCCAGCCTTTGGAATCAGCTGTGGTGGTGGCAATTTTTTCACCATTCCAATAAATTTCGGTCTCATTAGCTGAAGAAACATCCGCACCTGCAATTTCACGTGCGGAGAAATCAAAAGATAATTTAAACGATCCTTCTGTACCTGTTTTTATATCCTGATAAATATTTGCATGATTCATTTCCATAAAGGAATTTCCATCGCTGGCTCCATTTGGTGTCCCATTATGCTTCGCTGCTTGTATCTCAATTTTACCTTTATCAACATTCCATCCATCAACAGAATCGAACAAACCCCAAGAACCTTTTGTCAACTCCCCATGTTCTTCAAAACTTGAATTTGTTACTAAATTCTCTCCAATCGGAGCTTCGTACTTTTCTATATCAAATGTTAATTTTTCCATAGACTTGAAATCAATTTCACTACCATCTGGGGCTGTTATTGAACCAACACCTTTAATTGCAGACAGATCAACAGAGCCATCAACTATTAACTCACTGACA
>JABGWZ010000135.1 GCA_018675995.1 Opitutia bacterium
CCTTTTTTACAATAACTGCATTTACCACAGTAAACCGTTGAATCAAATGTGACTCGGTCTCCTTTGGAAAAGCCCGAAACTTCTGATCCACATTCCTCAATTAAACCAGCAGCTTCATGGCCCATAATAAGGGGCGGAATCCTTCGACCGCTGCTTCCGTCGTACCCATGAACATCACTCCCGCAAATACCACATGCTTTCACCCGAATTAGAACTTCATCCTTACCAAAGCTGGGGATTGGAGAGTCTTGAATTTCAAGCTTCTTGGGTTCGGTAAGCATCATCGACTTCATCACTATTTACATTTTACGCGGATTTAAAAGCCATTCCCTTTGATCGATGTCCTGATTCTCATCAGATACATATCAGCCGTTATATAGAGTGTAGATCCATCATCTCCAAAGGCGCAATTTGCGGTACGTTGGCCAGTAAGAATAGTACCCAGATGTTTACCCTGGGGGGAAAATACTAAAACTCCTCCGGGTCCGGTCGCCCATATATTTCCTTCCACATCCACTTTCATTCCATCATTCCCCCCTTTTCGGGATTGATGTTTTTTTCGATATTCTGTGGAGTCAAAGAATAGCTTACCCTTTTTTGCCATACCGTTTTTCTTCAGTTCATAAGACATCCAAATCGGGCGCGGACCATGAGAATTCGCCACATACAAAGTTTTTTCATCAGGGGAAAGAGTAATCCCGTTCGGTCGTTCGAGATCCTTGGCAACCAGCACGACTTCTCCATTCTTACGGAGAAGATAAACTCCCTGAAAATCTATTTCACGTTTCGGGTCCTTTTCTTTTTGAACTAGGCCATAAGGAGGGTCGGTAAAATAAAGTTCACCCTTCTGATTGTAGACCAAATCATTTGGACTATTAAAACGTTTACCCTTGTACTTCCCCGCGAGAGTTTCATAAACCGCACGGGGAGAATCAGTCGGTGTATTCATACGGGCTACACGCCGGTCTCCGTGCTGGCAAATGATCAACCTACCTTGCTCATCAAGGGTCAAACCATTGGATCCAGACTCACCCGGCCTTTTTTCTTCGGCCGTATATCCGGATGGATCTAAATAAACACTTGCACCCTCCCCTTCCTTCCATTTGTAAATTTTATTTGAGGGCACATCAGAATAAAGAAGGAAATCTCCCGTGGATATCCAAACTGGGCCTTCAGACCAGTCATATCCCTCTGCCAGAATTTCAATTTTTGCATCCAATGGAATGAGTTGATTAATGGAATCATCCAATCGCTCAACAGATCCGGTGGTGGGGTAATCCTTTGCCACCAGAGTAGAACTAGAGATAAGAAGTAACAATAAGAAGCATGTAATAACTGATTTTTTCATTGGTTTATAGGGATTAAAATTTCATCGCCATTCCGCAGCCCAGTCATGGGTATGAACCTGGCTTTCAATATGCCATTCACGGAGTTGGTCCAAAAGTTTTTGCTTCACTCCACTTGCGGCAGGTTCATCCCACAAATTGACCACCTCATCTGGATCATCTTTCAAATTAAACAATTGTCCACATTTCATATGAAGGAAATGAACTAATTTCCATTCTTCATTTCGAATCATACTCATAAATTCTGTTTCCGTTAAGATACCATCTTTAATTTGTTCAGCATAAACATAGTCCCGTGGCGTCCAGTCTTTTCCCTGTATTGCCGGTAGGATAGACTGGGCCTCAAAGGTTTTCGGAACCTCAATCCCGGCCATCTCTAGGATAGCTGGCCCGATGTCCATATGTTGGCACAAACCTTCTATGGATCGACCGCCCTCAAAAATACCTGGTGCCCATACCACCATGGGAATCCGAGTTACTAAATCATACATAGTCCATTTTTGACTATGACCATGATCGGTTAAACAATCTCCATGGTCCGAACTAAAGATCACAATTCCATTTTCCAAATAACCCTGTTTTTCCAAAGTAGATAAAATTTCGCCGACCTTCTCATCAATCATACTTACATTCGCCAAGTAATATGCCCTTTGCCGGTGGCGCTGTTCACGGCTTGGTTCAAGGTCAAGTACAACCGAATCATGATCCACTTCATTATTGTGCTTCCGTAGACCCTTCAGTGGCTCAGGTAAACCATCAAGTTCCTCTTTGGTAACCTCCATTAACGGCAAGTCTTTCTTTAAATAAGGCTCACTGAATCGCTTCGTAGGATCATAAGGTGGGTGAGGTCCTGGAAATCCAATCTGTAAAAATAAAGGTTCTGTTTTTGGATAGGTGTTTAACCACCAGGTAGCAGTGTCTCCCACAAACATATCAGGATGCATATCCTCCGGAAGTTCCCAGTCAAAAGCACCTAGAGCATCCTTGTAATCAGCCCGCTTACGATAAAGTTCACGTTGCTGCTTAACTAACCCACGGGCCTTGAGTGCCTTGTCCCACTCATCAAAATAATAACGTTCCTCCAAATAACGGTCTTTATTCTCCACCACATATCGCTCATGAAAACCCAATGGAGTATGATAAGGGTAGCTATGCATTTTTCCCACATTGACACATCGATAACCCGTTTCCGCCAACTGCTCAATCCATGAACGTTTCCATGAGTCCGCATTTTTAAAAATCCCAGTTGTATGTGGATAATATCCAGTGAAAAGACTCGCCCGGGCCGGGGCACAGGATGCTGCCGTAATGAAACAGTTATTGAAAGAAACTCCTTCATTTACAAGACGATCCATGTGAGGAGTGTTCATGTGGTCATTACCAAGGGCTGCAATCGTATCAAAGCGTTGTTGATCGGTAATAATAAAAATAATGTTCGGCCGAGTATTCATTAAAATTTGGATTAAATTAGATGTTACAAACTATTATGTCGGTTTGTACACAATTTCTTACTTAATTCTATCAATTTGTATTTTGCCTTGATGGTGTAGAAACCCAGAAACAATATTTATAATGGGCTAGGCATGCCTAAGAAAATAAGGAATTTATCCTTCAGGCATTTGATACTCAAAGGAAGAAAGTACTTTAGGGTCGGGATATTTTACAAAATTGGAAGAAACACATGTTGCCTGAATTGGAAATTGAAAATCATCAAACAAAGAAACACATTTGTCTAATTGCTTGGGTGATAATCTACTGGCCAATGAACAATGTGGATCCCATAGATCGACCCGATAAAATTTATTCATGGAAGAAAACTCAATTTGGCTGTCATGCAATTTATGAAGATCAGATAATAATTGCGATTTTTCGGGTGAAAGAAAAAGGAGACCCCGATCCGGAAACGCCGCTAATCCAGTGAATTCGATTTGGAAGCTTTTTTGTGATGTCAAAAATTCCCAATTCACTTTTTTGGCACCGGTAATTTCTCCATACACCAGGGTCAAATGGGGAGAAAAGTTTTTTTCAAAGGCACGGCAGGGAATATTATTCTCTGATATAACTTTCCACATATTTCGAATGGTAGCGTTGGTATTATCGTCAAAGTGTACTTCAATTGAGTAAGGCATATCTAAAGAATATAAAATTTTGGCATGTATGGTTTTGAGCAGTAGCCAAAACAGAGTGCCGATGCAACGATACTAATTATTCTCAATCAAAGAATGCAAGGAATTGATCGAGCAACTTTAAGTTAAATCATTAAAAATCAAACTCAACGGCCAGGCCAAAATGAAAGAAATCCTTTAGACCATTATCTCCCGCCAAGTTGGAATCCGGATCAATGGCCCAGCTATACACTCCATGCCCAGTAAGCGAAAAACTTTCTGAAAGTATTTTTTTGGCTCCACTTCCCAGAGAGAAAAAATTCAATCCATTATGCCCGTCTGACACATAGCCTTCGTTCCAACCGAATGTTCCCGAAAGGGAAATATCAAGATCTTCCTGAGGATAAAATTTCCGGGTATTGGACCACTCATAAAAAGTACCCTTTGCATCCATGGAATAAGAAGCATCCAAAGATGTCGTTAGTTCGAAGGGTAAACCTTCATAACTAATTCCCAAAGACCATTCGTCATCTGACTCATCATCTTTTGGAAAAAGTAAATGGGTATATCCGGCATAAAATGAATACTCTTTAATTTCCTGTGACAGAGCGAAGTTATACTGCAGTTCATCATATTGATGATTGGAAGACCTCCCATACCAGACCCCTCCAGAAAAATGGTCATATCCGAGTTCTAATGAACTATTCCAAAGAGATTTGCCATTTAAAGCGTCTCGCCCCTCCGAAAAATAACGACTCTCCCACCCTGCATGTGCATGTGAACTAAAGGTTCGGTGTGCATGCATTTTTTCGAACGGTTTATTCGTTTCGGTATCATGAGCACACCCCAATTTAACAAAAAATAAAAGTTGGGCAAAAAGAATGTATTTCAAAATTTTCAAGAGAAACCTTAAATGTTTTATTCATCAATGAGACAACTAAGAAATAATACCTAGCTTCATTTTTGAAATCTGTGCATGACCTTAATCTTGTACCTTAAAAATTCTCATGGACATTAAAGGCTAAGAGCAAATATTTGTGGCAAAACTAGATTATATTTATTTAAATATCTATAACTTTACCCTTGGAATGATGAAAGGCGTTTACTTCTACTTTAATGCATTAAGCACAATAAACCACACCAAAGGTAATTTCCTGAAAGGTAAAAGTACCTACATAAATAAAAGTACCTATTATCAGTTTTTATCAGTTAGATATGCCGAACCAGTCTTTACTTTTTCCTCCGTGCATAAAAAGCCGGTCTTCGCCACTTGCGAGGACCATTCCCACCATCGCATTACCGATGGAAGAAATTCCTAAGTACTGATCTCCTCCAATATTTCGTTTACCCCCGAAATAAACAGCACTCCCCTGAGGTAGTCTGGACAACTCTAAATATGGCATCCATGTCTCCATTATATTACCATAATGTTTGAAAGCACCCAATTTGATCCCGGAGAAACCAAAAATCAAACCGATCGAAGACATCGCATGTGCATGTCGCATCCTTCCGTTTAATTGAACGAGGCTTTCAGCAAGTGAGTAAGCAAATTTCTTTTCCCGACCTGCCACAATTAGTGCAGTAATCATTGCACCCGTTCTTGCCGCAATATCAGGACTCCAGGGTGCCCGGGAGGAATAGCCCAAGGCACCCGTCTTGGGATCAATCGACTTCATTACCTCGGAAAGAGAATTACGCCATGATTTTTCATTGATGGGATGACCACACTTTTGAGCCAAGGCCCAAGCCAAATGTGCCTGAACATTAATCACAATGAGACCACCTCCACTGTAAGGAATCGAGTAATGATGCCCCATGGTTCCTTTCTCCGTAACTCTCTTGCTCAAAAGATCACAACACTTTTTCAATTCTTCAAAATAAGTTTTGTCCCCAGTGGCTAGTTGATATTCAGCAAGAAAAATTCCATTAGCAACAGTCTGCCAATTCTTAGGTCCTTTCTTCGGATCATTTAAATCGATCGATGAAATACTGGCTTTCTTCACATAATCAGCCCCCCTCTTGATTGATGAAAGATGAGACGGGTCATTATTCGCAAGAAGAACTAGTCCGCAAAATGCAGTCGTGTATACATCTGCGTCTCCCCCCACCCCGGGTTTCCATCGACCATTCTTTTCCTGGACATCGACTAAATGTTCAGAGATTCCGCGTAAAAACTCTTTTCTTTTTTTGCAGGAGATTGGATTGGACAAATTAAAAGAGAGACTCGGCGGCAAGTTAACAGATAATGTAAGTTGCTCGGATGCTCTTCTCACCCCAAGGGACAAAACCGGATTTAAAGCAGACGACTTAAGATTCAAACTTTGACCAAGGAGAGCCTGTGGACCTTCCAGTCCGGTATCCGTTTTCTTAGAAAAAACGGACGGATTTTTTCCGTCGACCAGTACCAATCGGTCGCCAGCTAAAAGACCAGCTTTCTGAGCAGCACCTCCTTTCCCAATATCCATAATGAGAATCTCGCTATCTCCATCCGTGAGGCGACCGGTGGCTTCGAGAACGCCCAAGGGAAAATCGTGATGATCTCCATTTTTACTATTAACAAGTTTTGGCTTATAAATTGATTCTCCGAATAAACCAGATGCAGTGAACAGAAAGATAAAAAGAAATAATGGGAAAAATCTCATACTTCATATCATCTTTTTTTAAAAGACGGCAGAGCAAGCCAATATCGAATCCAAGCTAAATTTTTAAACTCAACCAAGCTTAGAGAAAACCGCCGACAATGTATCCTTGGCATCGCCGAATAACATATTAGTGTTGTCCTTAAAATAGAGCGGGTTCTCAACCCCGGAATAACCAGCCGCCATACTTCTTTTCAAAGCAACGACCGATTTGGCATTCCAAGCCTCGATCACAGGCATCCCGGCAATAGGACTACTCGAATCCTCGAGGGCGGATGGATTTACAATATCGTTCGCTCCCACAACCAACAAAACATCCACATTAGGCAAATCGTCATTAATCTCGTCCATTTCAAATACAATGTCGTAAGGCACATTTGCCTCCGCGAGTAAAACATTCATATGTCCGGGCAATCGACCGGCTACTGGATGAATCGCAAAACGAACATTCACATCTTTACCTCTCAGTGTCTCCGTAATATCCTTTACCACATGCTGAGCCTGTGCCACCGCCATTCCATAGCCGGGCACGATCATAACTTCCTTGGCTTCTTTTAATTCTTCCGCCACTTCATCTGCACTGGTTTCAGTAATTGAACCCTCAATCTCCGATGCGATAGCGGCACTGCCTCCGGCAGTTCCAAATCCCCCAAATATGACATTTGCTAAACTCCGATTCATCGCCTTGCACATGATATAACTGAGAATTGCTCCGCTACTTCCGACCAATGCCCCAGTAATAATAAGCAAATCATTTTTGAGCATGAATCCAGCCGCTGCTGCCGCCCATCCCGAATAACTATTCAACATCGAAACAACCACGGGCATATCCGCCCCACCGATTGCAACAATCAAATGGATACCAAGGACGAAAGAAATCCCCATTACAATCAATAGGCTTATCAGCGCCTGATCATGGCCCTGCTCGATAAACTGAGTACCCAGCCAAATCGAGGCACCGAGCATACCCAGGTTGAGCAGGTGACGACCGGGTAAAAGCATGGGTTTGCCACTCAAGGATCCCCGCAACTTTCCAAAAGCAACCACAGATCCCGTAAAAGTAACTCCACCGATAAACACCCCTAGTAAAATTTCAATCTCATGAATCAATTTATTGGTACCAGTAAGCTCAACATCCCTCGGATCAATAAAACTAACCACGCCCACCAGCACCGCAGCCAAACCGACAAAGCTATGAAGAATGGCAACGAGTTCGGGCATTGAAGTCATCTCCACTCTTTTCGCAAGAACAGCACCGATCATCGCCCCACCAAGCATAAGGGGAATCAATAGCTTAAAATTCTCCACCTCACCACTGGCAAATGTAGCTAAAATTGCCAAGGTCATACCAAGAATGCCATAGATATTTCCCTTCCGGGCGGTTTCCTGTTTGGACAACCCACCCAAGCTCAGGATGAAAAACAACCCCGAGACGAGATAAGCCATAGTGATCAGTCCTTCGGTCATTCCTTACGAAACATTTTCAACATTCGATGGGTCACCAAAAAACCACCGGCGATATTAATCGTAGCCAAAAAGATCGCCATCCCTGCAATCCATGGATTGGAACCGGAAACGAAAAGCATTCCACCAATCACAATAATTCCACTTATCGCATTTGTCACACTCATCAGAGGCGTATGCAGGGAAGGAGTCACATTCCACACAACCATGTATCCGACGAAGCAGGACAATACAAAAACCGTTAACTGATCGAGAAATTCATTTTCACCCTGCCATCCCATTGCAAGGAGAAGGATGCAAAGTCCACCCAGCATGAGTCCGGGTGAAAAAATAGATTTTTTTTCTTCCACTGGTTCCTTAACCGACTCTTCTATTGGCTTTACGGGCTGAACACTTACCTCAACTTTGGGCGGGGGCCAAGAGATTTGACCATGATCCAAAACCAAAGCTCCGCGAATTATTTCGTCCTCTTGGTTAATCGCAAATTGATCAGTCTTGCCAAGAAGATTTACCAGTTTGACCAGATTATTACCATACAACCTACTGGACTGAGCAGGTAAGCGGGAAGGCAAGTCGGTATATCCCAAAATAGTAACTCCATGTTCAACTTTTGACCGACCGGCTTCAGTTAATTCACAATTCCCCCCACCTTCTGCCGCTAAATCAACGATAACGGATCCCGGCTTCATACTCCTGACCATTTCCTCGGTTATTAAAATCGGAGATTTTTTTCCGGGAATCATGGCCGTGGTTATAATAATATCAACTTCTTCAGCCTGTTCCGCAAAAAGCTTCATTTCTGCCTCGATAAATTCCTTGCTCATCACCTTGGCGTACCCACCCGAACCGGCACCATCTTCCTCAAAATCAAGCATAAGAAAGTCTCCACCCAAACTTTTCACTTCCTCTTGAACCGCTGGTCTCGTGTCAAAAGCACGAACAATTGCACCCATATTGCGTGCAGCACCAATTGCTGCCAAACCCGCAACGCCAGCACCAATAACTAGAATCTTAGCCGGAGGTACTTTTCCTGCCGCAGTAATTTGCCCGGTAAAAAAACGACCAAACTCATGGGATGCCTCCACCACGGCACGATAACCGGCCACATTGGCCATGGAGCTCAATGCATCCATCGATTGGGCACGGGAAATACGGGGAACACAATCCATTGCCATCCAATTAATTTTTCTCTCACCAAGTGATTGAAGAAGCTCTTCATTGCGAGCCGGATAAGCGAAACTTATTAAAGTGGCACCTTCCTTAATTAGCCCAACCTCTTCATTTGAAGGGGGATTGATTTTTAACACTAGATCCCCCTTTGCCCAAAGCTCGGATTTTTCATTCGAAATTCTTGCTCCTGATTGAACATAAAGATTATCAGGAAAATTAGCTAAATCACCTGCTCCGGACTCTATCCAAACCTCATACCCTAACGTTTCAAATGCAGAAATATTTTCCGGGCTTATCGCAACCCGTTTTTCCGAAGAGATCGATTCTTTTGGAACAACTAGTTTCATTTGGGCAAGTTTCAATTAATGGAGTGTATGAAATAAAGTAACCTGTAAAGAAAAAGTTCATATTAAATTCAAAGGGGGATCAGGTTTTTGAAGAACTTCATAATATAAATTAACCAAATTTTACTGCTCGTCTTTTTTCAGAAATTGTGAATAATGTGAATAAGTCAAGTGCGAGGACAGAGTTTCACTAGTGGATAAACGGGATAATGTGGGTGAACAATCGTTCGAATACTGGCTAACTAAACAAACAACGAACGAAAGAATTCCCCATGAGTGATGACGAAAACAATCATGAGCCTACGGATACCCGTATGCGCTTTGACGAACTTGCCCTGTCTCAGCCAATTTTAAAGGCTGTACAAAAAGCCGGTTATGAAAACCCCTCGCCTATTCAAGAACGTGCCATTCCGCCTTTACTTGAAGGTTCGGACTTTATTGGGGTGGCCCAGACCGGAACAGGAAAGACCGCGGCTTTTGCCCTCCCCCTCCTGACAAGGATGGATGAATCAGTAAAAGGTGCCCAAATTCTTGTCTTGGCCCCAACCCGGGAACTGGCTCTCCAGGTAGCTGAAGCCATTGAAGGCTTTGCTGAAAACCTTCCCAAGTTAAGAGTGGTCGCCGTTTACGGAGGCACTGGATACGGAGAACAAATTCGCGAATTTAAACGGGGTGCTCAAGTTGTTGTCGGAACCCCAGGTCGGGTAATGGACCACATTGAAAAAGGCTACCTTAAGTTGGATAACTTACAGGCATTAGTTTTGGATGAAGCCGACGAAATGTTAAGCATGGGATTTATTGATGACATTGATTGGATCCTAGACCATACACCGGATGATCGACAAACTGCCCTTTTCTCGGCAACCATGCCAAAGCCAATTCGTAAACTGGCGGAAAAACATTTAAATGATCCGACTGAAGTTACGATCAAGGTCAAGGCAGAGAATTCTCCCAATATCCGTCAACAATTCATTAAAGTCAGGCAGCATGAAAAAAGAAATATGCTTCTTCGCCTTCTTGAAATTGAAAAATTTGAAGCGATGCTCATCTTTTCCCGCACTAAAAATGCGACCATGGAGATTGCGGAAATGCTTCAGGGGAAAGGTTATCTCGCTGAACCCCTCAACGGAGATATGCCACAAAATTTACGCGAGAAAACTGTCGACCGTCTAAAGCGGGGGAAAATCAACGTGCTCGTTGCCACGGATGTGGCGGCACGCGGGCTCGATGTGGACCGTATATCCCATGTGCTTAACTATGATGCACCTTTTGATCTTGAGTCCTACACTCACCGGATTGGACGAACTGGAAGAGCCGGTCGAGAAGGAGATGCCATTATCTTTGTCACCAACAAAGAAATGCGAATGCTCAATGCGATTGAACGAACTCTCAAAGTACCTTGTGAAGAATACTCCTTTCCAACGAAGGAGGAAATGAATGAACGAAAACTCGAGGAATTTTTTAGTAAAATAGAAGAAGGTCTTAAGGCAGATTTGGGAGATTATCGTTCCGCGATTCAACGTTATCTTGAAGAATCCGGAAAAGATTCAATTGATGTGGCTGCCGCTCTTGCTCATTTAGAGGCTGGCAAGCAGGGACTTTATTATGTGGACATGCCTCAACCCTCCAAGAAAAACTCACGAGATAACCGCTCTGGAAGAGATCGGGACAGCCGAGGTGGAAGAGATAACCGTGGTGGCAGAGATAGCCGAAGGGGAAGAGATGATCGGGGAGGAAGAGATAGCCGTGGCGGCAGAGATGATCGTGAAGGTTCTAGAAATGACTCTAACCTGCAAAGTTATCGCTTGGAGGTAGGCGATTACCATGGAGTACAAAAAGGTGACATTGTGGGTGCAATCGCAAATGAAGTCGGATTAGACCCCCGAAACATGGGGAAAATTAGAATGTTTAAGGATCACACATTCATGGATTTACCTGCAGACATGCCGAACGACATAATGAACGCCCTAAAAACAGTTTGGGTGCAGGGTCACCAACTTAATATTTCCAAAGACAAAGGTAGACCAAGACCGGACCACGGAGGTGCTGGTCGATTTGACAAACGAAAGAAGTTTGGCAGAGGAGGTGACTTTAAGAAAAAATCAAAAGGGCGATTTAGAGATTA
>JABGWZ010000256.1 GCA_018675995.1 Opitutia bacterium
AGGAGCCATACCAGCCACAAAAGCTTCTTGCCAGCGTCCAGCGCACAAGCACCAGCAATCTCCGGCCTTTAACCCGGGGAAATCATACTCGGGTATAGGCGTACTCAAGTCGTTGCCTGCCTCTTTGCTAAAGGTGAGGAATTCCTCCGTCATTAGGGAGCATACCACATGCCTTCCATGATCGTTCCCGTCCGTTTGACAGCTTCCATTTCGGTACCACCCGGTCATGTTTTCGAGGCAACAGGGAACAAGGTCTTTTCCTAGCACATTTTTTGGCTGGTTCGGTTTGAGGGGTGCAATCATAGGTAGAATTGAGTTTAGAATTAATAATCCTGAGTTGTTTTGAAAATATTTTGCTCGAGGGGGTCTAGGTTTAATGATTCTCGGCATTCCTCCAAAATGAACCGGGTGGAAGATGTTCCAATTCTGGATACTCCAAGATCTTTCATTTTTAAAAGGGTAACCAAGTTTTTGATGCCACCGGCTGCTTTGACCTCGACCTTGTTTGAACAAGTTTCAGCCATTAGGGCAATATCGTGTTCAGTCGCCCCCATTGTGGCCATGCTCCCATCTGCCTGGGCTATATATCCGAATCCAGTTGAGGTTTTTACCCAGTTTGCTCCAATGGTTTCACAAATCTTGCAGAGTTTTTTCTTAATACTGTCTCCTTCGCTAACCGATTTGCATGAGTACCAATAATCGTTTTCAAAAATAACTTTGGTTTTGGCATTTCCTTGCCTGGCAGTTTCGCAAACTTGTGAGATTTCCTCCTCTATATATTTCCAGTCTCCACTGTTGGCTTTTCCTAGGTTAATGACCATGTCCACCTCTCGGGCTCCCTGCTCACAGGCTCTTTGAGTTTCCAGCTTTTTTATTTCGCTTAGGTTTGCCCCATGAGGAAATCCAATTACTGTACAAACTTTTACGCTTGAAGTTTCCAATTTTTTTACAGCCTGTCCAACATGGTATGGCTTTACACAGACAGTTGCCACTTCGTAGAGATGGGCAAGGGAGCAACCAAAAGCAAGTTCCTCATCCGTTAGGGTGGGGTGGAGCAAGGCATGATCGATCATCCCGGCAATCTCTTGGTAGGTATACTCTTCTATCTGCACAACTCCATCAAACCTGTACTGAGCTCTTCCATTCAGCAAGTCTGGATTCTCTAGCTTGCTCAGAATTAGCCTGCTAACATTACGATTGCCCGCTCTCAATTCTGAAGACGAGATTCTAGTCGAAGGAAAGTTACCAATTTTATTAAAAAACCATCCTCAGGATCCACTCGAAATTGGAAATGATTCGCTTTCAACCGTTGGCAATTATAACCAAGATCCTCGCTTTAAGGGATTTATCCATCAAGCTAAACTGAAACTTAAGTAATTCCTTTCCTTTAAATAATGAAATTTATATTACCTTTATTACTCGCCTTCGCACTTCCATTTTTTTCGTTTGCTAAGAACGAAACGAGTATCCCGATTTTTGGAAAACAGGTAAGTCAAAATGGAATTAAACATTCATTTCTAATCTGTGGAAATAAAACAGTTCTGTTGAATGAGAATTCAGAAATTGTTTGGCAAACCGAGGGTTATGGTCGCGATGGCTTCATTCTTCCCAATGGGCACATATTAGTTTCAGTCGGAAATGTTGCCAAAGAAATTACTCGAAAAGGAGAAACTGTATGGAGCTACAAACTAAGCAAGGGAAACAAGGAACTTGGTTCATGTGTACGGCTTCAAAACGGAAATACATTAGTTGTAGAACGCGGGGTTAAACCCCAATTACTCGAGGTAAGCAAGACGGGTTCAATCGCAGTAACGGTTCCGCTTAAGCCAGAAACTACAAATGCCCATATGCAAACGAGGATGGCTCGAAAGTTGGCCAATGGTAATTACATTGTACCCCATCTCCTAGCATTCGCGATTAAGGAATATAAGCCAGATGGAACGGTAGTGCGAACGATCAAAACGGACCTAGCTGAACTAGGTGGCCGCAGGGAAAGAAATTGGCCTTTTACCGCAATTGAAGTGAAAGGTAGGAAACTGTTAGTAAATCTAACCAATGGTAACAAAACAGTTGAGTTTGATCATGGTGGAAAAGTTGTCTGGCGGGTGGATAATTCGCATGTGGGCGGACGGTTTGCAGATCCATGTGGCGGCCAACGATTATCAAATGGCAACACGGTTATATGTAGTTATGGGCAAAAAAAGGGAGATATGCCAAAACTCTTTGAGGTGAATCGGAAAAAAGAAGTTGTCTGGGAATATTTTAATCCAATGGTTCGTGCTCACGAAGTTCATGTGATTACTACCAATGGAGAGGTGGAGGGCACTTTAAAATAGGAGAGTCTAGAAATTTTAATTTACTCAAAACATATAGTTAATCATGTAAGATGCTGTTTTGATAGTGAACAAGTATGTCTCAATTTCTTCTTGAATCCACGCCGGGATAGCTCAGTTGGTAGAGCAACGCATTCGTAAAGAAGTATTCTGTGGCTTAAATAAATATATTAAAGGGGGCCAGTTGGACAGAGGATAACAATTATTGCCCGATTTTGGCTAAATCTGGACACATTTTCGACATATTTATCTTTGATGTTTAGTCATCTTTTTTAATGAGCTTTGGTAAAATGACTTCTTGCCCCCTTCCCTGACTCAATTCTGAGTATTAGCTTAACTGACTAATTTCGTTATTAATAGGTGACTAAAAAAAGCTGACTTAAAAATTTACTAACTCTTTTATCCACCGACTTTTTTTAGTCGTTATTGATGGAGCCGATTTTTCCTGAATCATGCTTTTGCCTATTACCAGGAATGGCAATCACTTCGATATAAAATGACTTGAGTTCTCGTTCTTCCGCATGGTTGATGTTTTTATCAATTTCTGCCAGATGACAACTTTTCGCATATTTTTCGGTGTCCCCAAATTTGCAATCAAAGTCCCAGAAGTCTGTACCCTTGGGCAGGGGTTTTCTACGGCAACGCTTCAAATGTTTTCTGACTTCGGCTTTCACCGACTCGATCATTCGAGGATACTTAATTTTCTCGTGTGCTAATTGAAATGTTTTTTTCATATTTTCTATTATCCTTATCTACGCCAAATACTAATTTTTCCTTTTACTCAATTCCGATAACAATAAACGATTCGATGACGAGTACGAATTTCCTACTTACTTATCATTCTTAATTGCCTTTTTAGCGATCAATTTTCAAATGCTTATTAAAGATAACCGAATGCACAGGAGAGGCGATGAGGGGTTTCAGTGGAGAGGCTTGGTTATTATAAAGACAAAAATGCTCTACTTGATTTTCCCCAACAAACGATCCATGAACATATACAAGTTATTAGAACCATTGCATCATAACCCGAATTTGACTATTTATAGATTTTAAAAATTTCAATTTAACACCATGAAAAC
>JABGWZ010000240.1 GCA_018675995.1 Opitutia bacterium
GGTGAAACAGGTGCTGGAGCTAGGGTAGGGGTTGCAGGTGCTGGACTTGGAGCCGTTGCTGCAGGCATAGGTGCAGGTGTTCCGTCTGTCGGCTTTGCCTTGGGAGCAAATGGAGAACGTGTAACACGAAATTTGGGAGCTCCATCTCCTGGTTTCACAGGGGCACCTTGTTTAGGTGTAAGCTTTAGAGCTGGTTTAGGTGGTGTGGGCAAACCTTCAGACATGTAAAATAGAATTGAAAGAAGAAATCAGTTCAGGGCAAGAAAAAGATTTAATCTTCAGGTGTGTTTTTTTCTAATAAATCAGAAATTTCTTCCGCCGAAGTTTCTTCGATTGACTGCCCTTTGATAGTCAAATCCTCGAAGGTTTTGAAGAGGGTTTCAGTCATTTTGTCGTGTGTGTTCTGAGAACCTCCAAAAATAGAGTATTTTTCCGCCTGAGTAATTCTTTTGTGTCCATCTGTACAATCGAGACCCAGACCAAAAAGATGAGCCATAACTTTTGGGTCTTTATAAGGTAAATTTGGATGTTGGTATCTCTTATTCATATAATTATTTTATTTCTATTGTAGGGATTTAGTCAACACAAGTAATTCTATTGTATGAAATATTAAAATGCAAAAACCCGAGTGCTTAATGCGTACTCAGTCTCATTTTCACGGGCAGTTCCATCCCGGCCGGTAACGGAAAAGACCCAACTCCATACCGGACTGAGTCTGTATTCGAGAGATGTCTGCCAAAAAGGGATGTCATCATCGTCTTCCTCGTAAACAATTGAACCTCTCACAATTTTTGATGCATCCCAGCGATGCATTCCGTTAATCATCCATTGGTTGGAAAAGGATAAATATTTAACATAACCAATTTCAATTGTATTATCTATTCCGTCCTGTAGACGGGTTGAAAAACTGCTTCGGATAACATTACCAGTCTCCACATTTATCTTGGACCTCCCAATCAGCGAGATCCAATCTGCTGGTTGCAGGGTCAGGTCAGTAAAAAAATCTTTGGAGGAATCGGGCTGGCTTTCAGATGTGCGATAGAGGTCCTGGAAAAAGTTAATGGACGCAAGGGATCGGGCATTATTCCCACTCCGGGTAAGCAGCTCATTTTCCCATCCCAGTCGAACGACTTCATAGGGTTCTAGTGCATCGGACTCTAGGTGATCCATCAGATCAATAGGGCTTTTATTTAATGTGGCAAAGGGTACATCAATCAAAGGGATGATTGATTCCCTCGTTGATTCTAGTCGGTTTACTTTACGATGGGAGAGGGAAAAGCCTATTACATGTCGAATTTGATCAATTTTCCATGTTTTATCATTCCAATCGTAGTCTCCTGTTAAATGATATCTCAACTCATTACCCAACTCGCCAAAGCTTCTTCCCGCGTCCAATCCAGGGAGAGCATAGTCCTGTCTGCGGTACGCTAAATGAGGACTGAAAATGAGGCCATTAGAGAAACGGAATGGACGAATTATTTCATAGCCAAGATCGAGTTTATTCGATTTTTGGCTCAGTTCCCCAAAATTTCCCTTTTCCCGAAAAGCAGAAAACTCAAAAGCGAGCGAGTGGTAAAGGCTTGAGTGCATCCATGGGGTGGGGGCAAGGTCAAATCGAACAGTGGGCGACTGTTCAATCGTGGACTCGTATTCGTTTGCCTGCCATCGTGAAAGTGCCGAAATTGTCCAATTTTCTCCATCATATGCAATTTCTCCAAAGGAGTCATTCCACTGTTGATCATAAAAACGGTCCCGGTTAAAATCACGGTATACTTCCGAGTCGTCATTCCACTCCACCTGTGCGGCAATCCGCCATTTTTGATTTACCCGATTTGTCGAATAAGCGTTCAGAAATGCTCTTCGGTTGTCAATGGCAAGTCCCCTGAGGTCATTGCCAAGAGCATCTCCCTGGTCATCAATCCACCCACTCTCTAAATTACCGGACGAAAAGTCCTGTTCTGACCTGTCTCCACTTTCCCAGTTCAGCCCAGGAGAAAGAAGCCAACCTCTTTTTGTGTAAGCTGTAATGTCTGCGGTAAGGTCGATGTTTGGGTTTAACTTCCATTCACCTCCCGTTCCAAGATACCAGCCAAGATTATTTTGTTTCCCTGCGATAAGTTTATATTTGAGAGGTTTTTTTTCAGCTTTTCCGCGAAACGACGGAAGCCTACCGACCACTTGATCTCCTATTTTTAAGCTAATATTTTTCGCTTTGAGCATATTATTACTCTGATTGATTTCGACTTTTGATAGGTTGAGGTAAGGTTCATTTTTTTCCTCGTTCAAGTAGTACAGTGAGGAGTCTATTCCCTGGATAATATTTTTGCTTCGGCTAATTTCCCTGGACTTTAACGCGATGGGATACAGCATAGTTTTCACCTTAGACGCATTGAAATCTCCAGTAATCAGATTTATTTTGGTTTTTTTAGCGAGTAACCGGATTGTTCCGTCTGTTAACAAAACCTTTCCCGTTGCCAGGGCTTCACTTTGATTCCGGTCATATTCAATACGATGGGCAGTCAGTAGAATAGAACCGCTTTGTAAACGGGCATTTGGGGTGGCAACCAGTTTTTGAAGAGCTTGGTCAAAATAAACCTCCTCGTCGGATTCGAGGATGGTCTTATTGGCATTCGGAGAAGAGGAGTCCTCGTTCTGACCGAAGGCAA
>JABGWZ010000194.1 GCA_018675995.1 Opitutia bacterium
AGAACGGAGGTTCCCCGAAGTCGAAGCCTGAAGGTTTCTGTAACCAAAAAATAAGCTTTAGTCCGAAAAACTAGACTGTAAATTTTCCAAGCTAATGCGGGCACAGTCCTCGGGGGTGGGGTGGTAATCGAAAGGCTCAACTGATACCCAACCATCGTATTTAATTTCCTTTAAGACTTTTGCCACTGCATTAAGGTCGGTCGGTCCCTGTCCCGGGCCGCGATGGTTGACATCATTACCATGAAAGTGGGCAACTTCCCAGCGGTGATCATAAATGGTGGCAATGGTACCCGCGGATTCGTGGGCCATGGCTTTCATGTCGAGATGCATCCTGCAGGCGGGTCGGTTGACTGCCGAGATGAATCGGCGTGCTTCCGCACAAGAGGACAGGAAACTGGTTTCCACTGGGGAGAGGGGTTCAACCGCAAGAGTGACTCTCAGTTCGCCAGCAAGTTCGCAGACTTCACGAATGATTTCAACTGCCCGTGCAAAGGCATCTTCGTAAACAATTCCATGTTCGAGGTTGCGTTGCTGGGGGCTGCCCAGAACCATAATCGTTCCGCCCATTTGTGTGGTCAGTCGGGTAAGTTGTTTGAGATAGTCACATGCCGCTCGCCTCATTCCTTCATCAGAATGAGTTATATGTAAACCCTCTGTCTTGGCCATTAACCAATGGAGGCCGACAATCTCAATGCCTGCTGACTGGGCGGCATTAACACAGCGCTCGGCATCACTTTCGTTTATTTCGAGAGGGTTTTCTTTGAGTGTGAATGGTGCGATTTCAACCCCTTGGTATCCAATTTCAGCTATTTTGGAAAAGCCGTCTTCGATTGATAGATCTTGAAGTACTTCGTTACATAGAGCGAATTTCATAAAATTAATTGTAGGGGGATTAATACATCACTTCTTCTTTTCCGAAAGGTAGTCTTCCGGATAACCGGGGTGGGGGGGCATATTTGATGTGGGGTGTCCATCCTCTTTGGCATATTCGTTAAATCGCTGCCCGATTTTCGCGTCTTTGGCTGGGCCGCTATGAAAAACAAAACGGTAGCGAAGTTTTAAACTCTGACCTCTTTTAATGGTGTGCTCTCCATTACCTCCAATTTTTGTTGGAGCGAATGGGTTGGCCGATATGAGTCCGTAGTCACGAGCATGCCACCATGATTTATCTCCGTTTTTGACTATATTAGATGGATGACTAAGGAAGGCAATTCCAGCTTCTTTACCTTCAATAGTACCGTAGTAATGTACCCAGTCAGCCCGTTTCCCCCAGATGCTTTTACCTTCTACGCCCTCACTGTTGCGGGCCTTACCAAATACTTTATTAACTCCGTGCTTTGGACTTGGAGTCAGTCTTAAGTCAGGATGTGTCCGGATTCCCACAAATCCGTCTTTAAATTCTTCGAATACAATATCTTGATTGGTGGCATGCATATTTATTTCAAGATCCAAGTAACGGGAAGTTTTATCTCCACCAAATGTCAAAGTTCGGGTGTCAGCTCCAATGGTTTTTCCATCTCTATCTTTCCAGGCGTTCAATGTCCTGATTAGTGCGCGATCTTCCCCGGATCTGGATTCGATTACTTTTAGGTGTTCGACCGTTCCGGCGTTTTTGTTTTGGTTGTGCCAATAATTGGCTCCGCTCATTCCCTGGTGGCCAATGAAAATAGAACGGTGGTGTGGGTGGTCTTTTGCTTCTCCGGTCGTGCCGTCCTTGAGTGGATAATCTCGAACCATACGTATGCCGCCCGGTCCCTGAACAGGCCATATGATTGGTTGGGAGAGTTTATTAAAGTTATACCTGGAGAAAAATTCACCGCCAATGTACACCTCTATTCCATCTTTGGATTGTTTGAGTTCAGCAGCAAATTTTGTTTCTGGTCTTTTCAATCGATTGAGCGTGTATTGAACTTGTGGATCATTCATTGATTCTCCATTGCTTGAGAGTAATTTTGAACTAAAATCAATTTCAAAAATTCTGCCCGCTTCCAATCCTTCTAATTCGATTTCAAAGGGCCCGGTTCCGGTTGAATTCAAGATTTTGTGTTCTTTCTTATCTTTCTCACTCGAACCGTAGCGATAACCGTATTCATAGCAAAAACTGCGGACACTTATTTTTTCGGCCATTTTGACCGGATCCTGAACTGGCTTGGTGAACCAAAATTTAAACCCCCGGGTGTTCGCTTTGAAGTCTTTAACATGGAATGGTATTTTTCCATTGTAGGTAATTCTTTGCAATCCCTCATCAGGCCTTTGCCATCCCCGGGCAGTGGAGGCATAGTAAATTGACTCGCCTTTTGCATCCATGGCAATCCGAACACCACCTGCGCGTAATTCCTTGGTATTTAGAAAAAGAGTGGACGCACCCTGCCAGGCTCCGTCAATTTTTTCCATCATTATACGATTAATTCTCCGCCCGTTCTCGTCCGGTACAAGCATCTGACCATTGAAGGGGCCAAAGTTTTCGCTTTCGATGACAAAAGGTTCACCACATGAACTCATCGTTTTTCTGGTTAACTGAACGGAGGGTTGGTTGTGCAGATCATCAAGCATTTTACGGGGAAGAAAAATCGGTGTACCAAAGTTTTTTAGGTCAGGATCCCAGACCAAGCTTGAAGGATGACCATTAAAGGATCCGGGACGAACATTATAAATGGGGGATCCGCCACGCCAGTCTCCCTGGTTATCACCACACCAGACTTCTCCGTCCGGTGAACGGGTGATTCCATTGTGCATACGAAAGCCACTCGCAAAGGGGGTAAGTTTTCCATTCTTGTCGTACTGAACGACCCAACCCCGTAAATGATTCGATGAAAAATTACGGCCCCGTCTACCTTCCTTTGAATAGTCACCTCGGGGTGTATGAAAAGTTGGACCATTGTGGGATGCGGTGCCCAACGCGATGTAATATCCTCCGTCACCGTCCCTACAGATCGCGTTCGTTTCATGATAATTTCCACTTATTCCAAAATCCGTTGACAGGTTGTTGTAACGGTCTGCAACTCCGTCCTGATTGGTGTCAATGATCTCAGTCAATTCAGCCATTTGAGATACGAGAATATGACCGGGTGCGAC
Organism: Opitutia bacterium; assembly: GCA_018675995.1. Classification (GTDB taxonomy): domain Bacteria; phylum Verrucomicrobiota; class Verrucomicrobiia; order Opitutales; family Seribacteraceae; genus Seribacter. The sequence goes on from JABGWZ010000194.1 coordinate 3,076, forward strand.
AAGTACCATTCCCATCGGGTTATGAAGACCGGTGGCAAAAACCTGCCATTTGGTTGCCTTTGGATCCTTACCCGGCTTGGTAACCACCACATCTCCGCGTCGAAGGCAGGCATACAAGTTTCCGTCTTTGTCAAACGCTAAACCTCCGATCTCTGGGGGCATATCGTCTGGGAAGGCAATATTTTCAATGGTGTAACTTGAGACCGAAGCGAGCCCTGATGATAGCAGGCAAAGGGAGAGAAGAAGAATAGTTTTCATGATTATTTAGGTCTGATGTTTACCGAACCGATTTGATGAACAGAACCAAGGAGTCATATTCCGCTTCCTGGAGTTTGTATGGTGGCATCATTCCAGTCAGGTACCCTTTAACAGTTTTGGCCATCGGTTTTTCAATTGATTCACGGATATAAGCTTCGTCCACAACGAGAGAGGAAGCTTTTAAAAATTCCCTTTTGGAACCGAAGGAATCTTTGAGCGTGGGACCGTGGTTTTTCCCGCCATCCAAAGAATGACAGGCAATACAACCCAGAGAGGTGTATAGTTTTTCTCCAATTTCCTTAGTCGGTTTTTTTATCGGTTCTTTTTTCTCCTCGGATGAAAACCGCTCACCGGCGTTGGGTCGTATTACAATACTAAGTTTTCCCGCAGTTTTGTTTTTAACTTCGACCTGTGTGCTAGGTGAGGAAAATTCTAGAACCTCTTTATTTTTAGATGAGAAATCCAGTCTTAGAGTCTGTGTGGCTGGCCCGGGTTGTATCTTGATTGAAACTTTACTCGACCCCGCTTCAAATTCATAAACGGGTAAACGATCCGACCCGAGTGAATAACCGCTGTACTTGGGTGGCCCTATATCGGAGATCGATTTTCCATTAATGGAAAGTGGATGCTTTCCCAATGCTTTGTAAAAAACAAAGCCATATAACCTTGGGACATAACCAAACCCTTTTCTTCTTCCGCTATCACGCTTACCCCAGTAATTTTCCATATCAAGGAATCCATCAGTCCAGGCATAAAGCAGACGGCATTCGGTAGTGTCCCAGATATACGAAAGAGGCTTGCCCAGGTTGACTGCAATGGCAGCAGGAATACCATCTATCGGTTGGTATTGCTTCGTTGTTTCTTTTCCGCTGCTAGGGCTGTATTTCGGGGAAGACGCTCCTTTTGAATGGTTTGGGAATACATTCATTTGGGGCAAGCCCAAAGTTGGTACAAAAGTTCGTAGAATAAGGGGGCGCCCTTCGCTTCCCATGGGTTTTAGATCGAAGGTTAGATAACCATTCTGGGCATAAGAACTTGTTGAGTTTTTTACTTGAGCATATGTTTTGCCAAAGGGGTGACTATACACAAGTAAAGCAATTAGGGATAAAGAAAATCTCATAGTTGAAAATAGTTTCACAAAAATAGGATAATAATAAAATGACAAAAACCTAAAAAGTCTCTTTTTGATCATTAATAC
>JABGWZ010000172.1 GCA_018675995.1 Opitutia bacterium
GCAGGTTCTACGAGGTCTTCCTCCTTGCGAGTTCCGGAAGATGCCAGATTAATGGCTGGCCAAAGTCTCAGCTCAGCAACTTTTCGGTCAAGAATAATTTCACTATTTCCTGTACCCTTAAATTCCTGAAAAATTAGTTCGTCCATTTTTGAGCCAGTTTCAACTAATGCAGTCGCAACAATTGTCAGCGATCCGGCCTCTTCTGAGTTTCGAGCAGCAGAGAAAATTTGTCTTGGTTTTTCTAGGGCACGAACATCCAATCCACCGGTCATGGTGCGTCCACTTTTGCCTGAGGCAGCATTGTATGCTCTTGAGAGTCGAGTAATCGAATCCATTAAAAGAACTACATCTTTTTTGCTTTCCACCAACCTTTTTGCCCGCTCAATTGCTAATTCAGCAATTTTGAGGTGAGTTTTAACTTCCTCATCGTTGGAGGATGCATAAATTTCGGCAGGCACTGAACGTTTAAAATCGGTAACTTCTTCAGGTCGTTCATCAATTAGCAATACCATTAAATGACATTCAGGGTGATTTTCTTCCACACCTTTTGCAATATCATGCAGGATCGTTGTCTTTCCAGCACGGGGAGGGGCAACAATCAGGCTTCGTTGTCCTTTCCCGATTGGGCAAAAAAGATCCAACACTCTGGTGGTCATTCTTTTATCCTTAGTTTCTAAATGAAGCTTTTTATTGGGTTGGATAGTGGTTAACTGATCAAAGCGAAACTGTTGTTTGCGATCTTTAATACTTAGCCCATCTACTGAATGAATAAAGCGAACTTTTGGATTTGGACGAGTTTTATCTGGCACAGCATCGGCCTTAATTACGGATCCTTTTTTAAGTTTAAATCTACGAATTAACTCTTTTGGTACAAAAGGGTCCAACGGCGTTGTTTTACCTCCTCTTTGGGGGTCGAGTAATATACCTGTTTTGTTTTCATTGAGTTCTAAAATGCCCTCAACTTCTAATAGATTTTGACTTTCCTGTTCGTTGTCACTCATGGGTAATATAAAAGGGTTGGCTTGTAAAGGCACATACAAATTGCCGAAAATCGACACGGAGCAAAGAATCAAACCAACTAATCGAGTGATGCAATGCATTTCTAGTGGGGTGAATCTTTGTTTATCCAATATTACATGTATAATATATTTGTAAGTCAATCATCTACTTCGATGTAAAAGGGTTTGTTATTATTTTTAATTACTTTAGGAAAAGTAATTAATGAATAAGGCTTTTTATTTAACTACTGCTATTGACTATGCGAACGGGTCCCCCCATTTGGGGCATGCATATGAAAAGATATTGGCTGATGTTATTGCACGCACTAATCGGTTAAACCGATTGGAAACACATTTTGTAACCGGTTTAGATGAACATGGGCAAAAAGTACAACAGGGTGCAGAAAAAGAAGGAGTTACTCCACAGGAAAGATGTGATCGGATTGCCAAAGAATTTTTAAACTTACTTCAGGAACTTAATATTTCAAACGATGATTATATTAGAACTACCGAAGAACGGCATAAAAAAGTGGTTTCTCATTTGCTTACCGATTTATTTGATCGTGGTGAAATTTACAAAGCTGAATATTCGGGTTTTTATTCGTTGCGAGCAGAACAATTTCTACAGGAAAAAGATAAGGTTAATGGTAAATGGCCAGAGATTTATGGTGAGGTAACTGAAATTACAGAGAGCAATTATTTTTTTAAATTAAGCAAATATCAAGATTGGTTGGTTAAATATTTAAATGATAACGAAGATTTCATCGTTCCGAGATTTAGAAAAAACCAAGTTTTAGAATTTTTAAAAGAACCCTTGAACGATTTGTGTATTTCTCGACCCAAGGATCGCTTGAATTGGGGAATACAACTACCATTTGATGAAGGGTATGTAACCTATGTTTGGTTTGATGCACTGGTTAACTATATTTCTGCGGTAGGTTACGGAAATGAAAGTTTTGAAAAATATTGGCCAGCAGATCTACATGTAATCGGTAAGGATATCTTGGCCCCCCCCCATTCGATCTATTGGCCAATTATGTTAAAGGCAGCAAATTTACCTATGCCAAAACAAATTTTGGCACATGGGTGGTGGATGAGTTCAGGAGAAAAAATGTCCAAAAGTACTGGCGAGGTGATTGACCCCTTAAGTCTAATTGAGCAAAGAGGGGTCGATCCATTTCGCTATTTTGTTATGCGTGAAATGACCGTTGGGCAAGATGCTGATTTTTCCTTGGATCGTTTTGAGTCGAGGTATAAAACTGACTTAGGTAATGATTTAGGAAATTTGGTGAGTCGCCTTTTTCATATGATTGCAACTTACGAGAATGGAGTTGTGCCGGTTGCTGAATTAAACGAAGAATTTGAACAAAAATTAAAAAGCCATTTTGAAGAAATGAAACCCAAGGCACTGGATTTATTTAATAATTATCAGTTTAACCTGGGGTTGGATCAAATATTTGTTTTCATACGGGGAATTAATAAATATGCGGATGAGAGGAAGCCGTGGAAACTAGCAAAGTCTGATAATGAAGAAGATAAACAAAAACTCAAAACCTGCTTGGGCTTGATGGTTGAATCTCTCAGGCTCGCAATTCAATTACTAGCTCCAGTTATGCCAGATGTTCATGGTACGGTAAATGGATTGATGGGATTACCACCCTGCGAAAATTGGGAAAAAGATTTGATTTTGGACTTTAGGCTTGTGGGAAAATCCCTGGGTGAAAAACCTATTTTATTTCCTCGTTAAAATCAGTTTCCTTTTGATCATCCTGATTATGAATTCTAACTTCGGCCATATGAATTCTAGTTTCATCAGCCTGTAGAATTTTAATATGCATATTATTAAGGGTAAGTGTTTCTCCTTCCTCAGGAATTCTGCCAAGCTCCTCTGTAATTAAACCCCCGAAGCTGGTGACTTCCTCTTTTGGGTCGGTTACAAGTTCTTTGGGTAATTCATGCACGGGGCTCATACCAGATATTTTCCATTTGTCAGATCCTGATTTCCTTACAGTTCTCTCATCCGAATCAAATTCATCTTGTATTTCTCCTACGACTTCTTCGAGAATATCTTCCAGCGTGATCACGCCATCGGTCCCACCAAATTCATCGCGAACTAAAGCCATATGAACTTTCCATTTCATCATTTTCCTTAGTGCTACTGGAAGCGGGTCTTCAGTGGATAATATAGCTGGTGCTTTACTTAGAGATTTAAAATCAATTGATTTTCCCTCGCACATTATGCGAAAAGCGTACTTAACATGGATAATGCCAATACAATGATCCAAGTTACCTTTACATACAGGTAACCTTGTGTGGCCACATGTTCTGGCAATCTGTAGGTTTTCTTCAAGTGAATCTTCACAATTTAAGACCTGAACTTGGTTTCTTGGCACAAGAATATCTCGGACATGAAGATGACCCATTTCAAGAGTGTTACCAACAATTTCAAAAACTTCAGGGTCGAGCGTTGAGCTTTCCCTGCTGAGTGTTCTAATATGCTCTGCTAACTCGTTTTTTTCATCTTTTACCTCTATTTGGGGGTCAGTCCAAGAGTGCATAAACTTTTCAATTTGTCGAAGAATGATTGATATTGGAAAACAAATCACTCGAACTCCGAACATGAGGGGCTTGCCAAATTTTAAATGAAGAGGAAGAAAAGAACTGGCAGCTAAGGAATGCGATGCAATTCCTATCCAAGCTCGCTCCCAAAGAAAAGCTAAGATAAACGATAATCCAATACAAAAGACCCACCCCGCATTTTCGTTTACAAAAAGCACTTTTAGAAGAAAGGAAAAAGCAACAGTTCCCAAAATGATCTGAATGGAAGAAAGAAATGCAGATTCTACATGATAAGGTCTCTGATGGTTGGGTGCGGCAAGGAGTGAGCTCAAGAGTTTATCTGTATTGTCTTTATCGGGGACAGGAGTAATGCCTGCCCGAACGCGATCAATGAAGGATCTGTATGTGCTTATGTATAAACCCCATAGGCTGGATAGAAACCAAGCACTCAGAATTACATAACGGAATTCCATCAAGAATAACAAATCCTTCATCCTGCAGATAGAGTTCGATCGAGAATTGCTTTTATTGCATGGAGAACTTTTTTGTTCTCACTTTCTGTACCAACCGAAATTCTTAAATATTCATTCAAGTCCTGAGCCATTGATCTAGTAATTATTCCTAGCTGTTGTAAGTCTTGAAACATTTTTTGCCCGTCTCCCACCTTAACTAATAAAAAATTTGCCTCACTTGAAACAAATTCTAAGTGCAGTCTTCGAAAGCCATCTTCCAATTGTTTAAGTCCGCTTCGATTTTTCTTCCTGCATTTCAATACCCATTCTTGGTCTTCCAATGCGGCAATTGCAGTTTCCTGGGCAACTGAGTTTACATTGAATGGTTGTCGTGCTTTTTGGAGAAGGTTGATCAACTCAGAATTGCTATATCCATAGCCAATACGGAGCCCAGCCAATCCGTAAATTTTGGAAAATGTTCGCATTGCTATAATTTTTTTTCCATCACGAATGAGCGGTCGGAGGTCAGGCGGATCTTCAAGGTATTCAGCATAGGCTTCGTCTAGGCAAAATATTACATGGTCAGGGAGGGATTCTGCAAATGCGATTATTTCTTGGGCGGAATTAGCTGTGCCAGTTGGATTGTTTGGGCTGGGCAGAAAAATAAGCTTCGTTTTGTCAGTTACTGCCTCGCGAAATTTGCTTAAGTCATGAACCAAGTTGGGCATTGGTACAACAACCGGACAAGCCCCCATTAATAATGCTGTAAGTTTATACACCATGAAAGCGTGTTGCCCCACTAAAACTTCATCCCCGGTATCTAAAAATACATGCCCTAATAATTCGATAATCTCATTTGAGCCATTCCCAAGTATAATTTGATTTGGTTCAATTTTTTGAAGCGAAGCAATTTTAGCACGTAATTTATTTCCACTTCCTTCTGGATAAAGATGAATATTTTCTAAACTTTTTTTACCTGCTTTAACGGCTTTTGGCGATGCCCCCCAGGGGTTTTCATTAGAGGCCAATTTACATATCTCATTTTTGTCGAGATTGTATTCAAGTGCGACTTGTTCAATTGGTTTGCCTGGTTGGTAAATAGGCTGTTCCAGAATGCGATGATTCGCAAGTTGGGAAAAATTCATATATTGTTTCTACAATACTAATTATTCCATCCAATTGATCAAGTAAAAGGGTGAGCTTAAACATGGTGTTGTTATCTATGTTTTGTTCCCATAGATTAATTGTGTGAAAGTAGCTGTATTTGGTGCATCTGGATTATTAGGTTCTGCTGTTAGTCAGTCAGTGGTCCGTCGTGGGCATCTTTTGTATCCTTACTCAAATGTAAGCCCCACTGTTCATTCCGGGGGACAACGATGTGAGGCTTTGTCATTAGAAAACGATGAACAATTAACAAGGGAACTTTTTGATCAATGGCCTGATGCGATCGTAAACTGTGCAGCAGTGTCTTCTCCTGATGCGGTTAATTTATTCCCTGAAAAAGCAAAATTAGTAAATGTTGTCGGTGCACATCGTTTGGCATCTATTGCATCTCACATTGGAGCTCGTTTTATTCATATATCTACAGATATGGTTTTCGACGGGAAGAATTCCCCTTATCGATCAACGGATGTACCCAATCCATTATCTGAATACGGAAAACAAAAACTAGAGGCCGAAAAAAAAGTTTTATCCGTTAATGAAGAAAATATTGTAGTTTTAAGAATCACATTAATAAATGGAAACAGCCCATCTGGAAAAAGAAGTCAGCATGAAAAAATCCTGAGAGGGCTTGCAGAGCAGAAAACACTAACTTTTTTTGATGATGAAATTCGACAGCCCTGTTCTTCAGAAAATACTAGCGATGCGGTGGTTGAGCTTCTGGAGAGACCTCAGTTAAATGGCCTGTTTCATTGGGCTGGCTCCGAAGAGGTTTCCCGTTACGAATTAGCAATAAGAATTCTCAGACACTTTGGAATAAATAGCGAAAAGATTATCCGTGGAAGTGTACAAACTGCTAGTGCAGAACTCGGTGAGAGACCAAATCACTTATCTTTTATACTCGAACCTTTGTCTTCAAAATTATGCGTGCAGCCTTTGTCTATTGAAGAACAAATTCAACAATTAAAAATCCCTTTAGATATGTATTCCTGGTATCGTAAATTTGCCGATTGTCCCTCTAGTTATGTCCATAGATTTTAAGTTTTAATTATGCCTCTGTTAGTATACCCATATCAAATAGCTCATGGAGCGATTAACATGGCGACAGACTTTTGGTTGTTTCAGCAAAAAGATTTAATAGACCCGGTTTTTCGGCACTATGGGTGGATTAATAACGAGATAACATTTGGATACGGACAAAATTGGAACTGGGTAAAAAAACAAAACCAAGTGAAAGGTTTGCAAATTACCAGAAGACCTACAGGCGGAGGAATTGTGCAGCATGGGAGAGACTGGACTTACACACTAATTCTACCACATAAGCACGCGTCTTCGAGGGTGCCTGCACTTGATTTTTACGAAGCAATTCACCTTTCAATCGGTAATGCTTTGCTTGCTCAAAAATTCCCCACTACCCTCATGCCTTGCCCCGTTCAAAAGGAAAAACAAAAGGGGATACCGGGAGACTGCTTTTTGGAACCAGTAGGAAAAGATTTGATGAATAAAAGCGGATCAAAAAAAATTGCCGGGGCAGCAATGAAGAGAACAAAAAAAGGAATACTTATTCAAGGAACGATAGACATTTCGATGTTTTCTAATTTGGACCTGGATAGATTCTATAAATTTTTTGTTAAAGAAATTGAAAATTTACTCTTTGAAAAAACACAAATCGAACGATGGCCAGTTGAATTTGATCATGAACATAAATTCTATGTTAAGCAGTTTGCCTCTTCAACTTGGCTTGAAAACCGAAAATTAATCTAGCTTTCTAATGTAATTACATTTTCCACATGTCTTGTTTGTGGAAAAAGGTCAAATGGTTGTACTTTCTTTATTTTATAACCTCCATTTACTAAAATATGCACATCTCTTGCCTGGGTGGCAGGGTCACAGGAAACATAGATAATTTTCTTGGGTCGAAATGAAAGTGTTTGAGCTAAAAAGTTTTCATCACAACCCTTTCGTGGTGGGTCAATTACTAAAGATGATTCAGAATTTTCATCATGTAACTCATCAAAAATAGATGCAGCATCACCTAATATAAATTCCGCATTTTCTATTCGATTGAGTAATGCGTTTGCGCATGCCCAATCAAAGCCCTCGCGGCTCACTTCAATCCCAATTACTTTCTTAAAATATTTTGATGCAGACAGAGCGAATAAACCACCGCCACAATAGGCGTCCACTAATAGATTATTATCTTCACTCTTGGCTTGCTCGACAACATAATCAACAAGGGTAGGAAGAATAAAAGGGTTATTTTGGAAAAACTCACCTGCTTTAAATTGAAAAGTAAGGTCACCGACTTTTTCACAAACAACTTGTTTTGGGTCTGTAACTACACCCTCCAAGGTGTCCCGCAATAAAAGCGTACCGCCTTTTTTCTTTTTGTTGGTGTTTAAACTTTTCCGCGCGGAAGGAAGTTCCTGGTTTATAGCATCAGTCGCAATGGGGCAGTTGCAAACATCTACAATCATTTTTCGTGATCCGTAGCGGAGAAATCCAATCTTTCTAAATGTCTCGTTTCGAGGCTTTTCATAGTGTGGTGTTAATTTTGATCGATAACCATATTGCTTTGGGCTTTGTATGACGGGTAAGACTTCAACTTTTAAATCCGCAATCCGCTCGAAGCTGTCGGCTACTTGGTCTCTCTTCCATTCAAGTTGAGTGTTATAATCAACAGACTGGTATTGGCATCCACCGCATGTTCCAAAAAGAGGACATTTAGGATCCACTCGATTGGGAGATGATTTAATAATTTCGATGCAATCTGCTTCAGAATAGTTTTTGTGGTTACGAAATATTCTAGCAAGAATTTTTTCCCCAGGTAATACAAATGCGATTTGAATAACCCACCCGGAGTCCCTTGCAATTCCATAGCCTAAATTAGTTACATTCTCAATTTCGAGAATTATTTCGTGGTGGTAAGGGTAAGGGTGGTCTTTAAAACCTTTTGGTGCGCATTTCATTCGAAAAGTGTCGTAACGGGCTCGCACTCATCTTGCAAAACCCTTTTTTTAATAAAATGACAGTTCCAATTACGAGTACATCAAATGACAGGGTAAAAGAATTGGTTAAGTTGCGTGAATCACCGAGGAGGAGAGAACAGATGCAGCTTTTCGTGATCGAGGGATTCAATGAAGTAAGGTGCTCAATTGAATTTGGGAAAAATGTGGAAACGGTTTTTTACTGCAAGCAATTTATAGAAACAAGCGGACTTGTGCTGGAATTAAAAAAACTAAAAGCAGATAAGATTAACTTTGTTGAATTGGGAAGTGATGCGTTTAAAAAGGCATCCTACAGAAATAGTTCAGATGGATTTTTGGCTACTGTTAAGATGTGGGATATTTCTTTGACTAATTTATTCAAACCCATCGGAAATGTATGCGTTGTTTTGGATGAAATCGAAAAGCCGGGAAATTTGGGAGCAATTATCCGGACGGTTGAAGCAATGGGGGTGAGGACTCTTTTACTGTCAGATTCCTGCGTGGATTTTTTTAATCCTAATGTAATCAGATCATCAAGGGGTCTTTTTGCTGGAATCAATGTTAGGGCAGGATCGAAAGAGCAAATCTTCAAATTATTGAGTCAGGAAAAATTTTCCCTTGTTGGAACCAGCGGAAAGGCGAAACAGTCGTTTTGGGATTATGAATTCGATAAGAAAAATGCCTTCGTTTTTGGAAGTGAAAAAGATGGATTGGGGAAATTTTGGTTAGATAGAGTTCATGGTACAATAAAAATACCGATGAGCGGAAAAGCAGATTCACTGAATTTAAACATAAGCGTGGCCTGTGTTTTGACTGAGCATCAAAGAAGGAGTGCTATCTCAGAGCGACCTTAACCAAGCGAGGCTCTTATTGAGTGAGTTACCCATATCCCTAATCGGCTCGTAGCCTAGGTCTTTTTTCGCAGACTGAATCGAAAACCAATGGTCGTGAGCTAACTGGTTCGCAACAAAACGAGTCATCGGTGGTTCACCCGCTAACCGTAATATACCCCATATTTTCTCGAGTGAAAAACCTAATAAATATGCTTTTCTGTAAGAAATTTTTTTTGTTAACCTAGGAAGGTCAAGCATCACGAAAATTTCATTTAGCCAATCCCAAAGATTGACCGGCTCATCTTGACCAATGAAATAAGCCTTACCTCCCAGAGAAGAATTCTTGACCATAGATTCCATTGCACAAAAATGTGCATGAACAACATTGTCCACATGAGTGAGATCTACTTTATTTCGACCTTCACCCACTATTCGTAATTTCCCTTTTTTATGTCGATTGATAACACGGGGTAAAAGATGTGGGTCTCCATCTCCCCAAATTAAATGGGGTCTCAGGGCAAGTGTTTGAAAGTTTTGAGATTCATTTGCCTCTAAGATTTCTCGCTCGGCAATAGTTTTTGTTTCAGCATATGCTGAAAGCCCAGAATTCCCATAAGCTATCGACTCTGTGCCATTTACAATGGGTTGAGTAGAAAATACAACGCTTGGAGTGCTCGTGTAAATTAATTTATTAATGTGATACTTCTTACATGCAGACAGAATATTTCGAGTCGCAATCACATTTGAACTATAAAAATCAGAGTATTTACCCCACATTCCAGCTTTAGCAGCAATGTGAAAGATTAAGTCGGCTCCCTTGAAAATGGCTTCAGGTATTGGGTCATTCGCTAAATCACAGCAGTGATGTTGGCAATTTTCAGGGAAATCGGATTTTGTGAAATGCGAACTTCTTCCAATAGTATGAATTATATGCTCAGAATTACTGAACTTTTTTGATAGGGCTTTTCCTACAAATCCTCTTCCACCTGTAATTACAATTTTCATGCTTTTGGCAAAAGAGACGGCTGATTTATTATTATTTTAGTCCATTTTTTTGCCAGTGATAAACGATGAATTTTTGCATTATGTCGTGAGTCCATTGGAAGGCATTTTTCTAATACAACAAAACGAAACGAAAATTTTGGTAAGTGCAAATTTAATTTCTTAAGTATATTTGCTTTTAAAGTTTCAAATGAAATTATGTTTGTTTTGTTCACCTCAACCACCAAGCATGGTTCTTTGATTCTTCCCCTGCCGATACCGATCAAAGCGGAACGGGAAATATTCTTCATTGCATTAACTAATGGTTCGCACCTTTCTGTTTCTAAAGGACCATCTTTGGTTATCACTCGTTCCACTTTACGTCCCATAAAACGTAGAAGTCCATTCTCGTCGTAATATCCTAAATCTCCCATCCTATGAAAAAAGTTTTTTCCATCGTTGAATTTAGAGTCACAAGTTGCACCTGGCATACGGTAATATTTTTCACTAACCACCGGTCCTGAAACACAGATTTCCCCAACATCTCCTTGCTTAAGTTCTTTCGGGCAGTTTTCCCCGGATGCAAATGGAGACATAGAGATGGGCATTATTTTAATTGTATTTCCATTCAGTGGTTTACCTAAGCAGGCACCTTTACCTGAGTTGATACTATGTTCAAGTTGTTCAACCTGACTTTGTGTTATTGCTGACAGGGGCAAAGCTTCCGTTGCACCATACGGAAGAATGACTTCTCCATTTGGTATAAATTTCGATAAGTTTTTAATTAAAATTGGACTTGTGGGGGCTCCAGCAAGTAGCAACCTCTTAATGAGCGGAAGAGAGATATTGCTTGATTCACAAAATGAATAAATTTTTTGCCCAATAATTGGTGATGCAAAAGCCGTGTTTATTTCAAACTCCTGCATAGCCTGAACAAGTTTTTGTGGATCTGCTAATGCAGGTTTTCTGGGATTCATTTCTGGAATGACAGAAGTAATCCCAAGTGCAGGATTGAATAAAGCGAATATAGGTAGTGTAGCCAGATCATTTTCACCTTTCGTCAAGCCAAAGTCTGCTTTGAGGTGGGCAATTTGGGCATTAAATATTTGATGCGTGTAGCATACTCCTTTGGGAGCACCTGTGGATCCTGATGTAAAAACAATTGCAGCAAGTTCGTCCGAAGAAGATGGTGCAGGGTTTACAATTTGTTCTAATTTGCACTGGTTAATCTTACTGATGAAAGTATTTTGATTAACAGATACAGTTTTTTTGACAGACCGAAATGCTTTTGGGAAAAATTTACTTAAAATATGAACTAATGGAATACCAACAAGAGCTATTGGTCGTGTATTTTGTACACATTTCAGAAATGCCTTTGTGCCCATTCCGGGGTCAATAATTACCGGAATAGCACCGAGGTGAAATAACGCAAAAGCAATTAAAATCAATTGATATCCAGGTTTAACTGCCAAAAGGACTGAGTCGCCTTTTGAGATACCTTTAGATTTAAAATAAGTTGAACAAAGTGTAACTTCTCTATGAAGCTGTTTAAATGACCTCGGTTTAAATTGCCCAGCTTTTGCAGAAATAATGGCTACTTCGTCAGGGTACTCTGACTGGGCAGTAACCAAATAATTGGCAATATTTTGGTGAGAAGTTTGCTCTCCCACAAAGCAAATTATTTAAGTTCTGCAAGCCATCTTTCCGCTTCAATAGCGGCTTGGCAACCCATACCTGCTGCGGTTATTGCTTGTCGGAAAACATGATCCGCACAATCTCCAGCAACATAAACCCCTGGAATTTCAGTTTTAACCTGAGAGCCGATTTCGGGAACGAGGTAACCATTTTGGTCGAGGGGCAAGATACCATCAAAGGGTTTGGTATTTGGCACATGTCCGATGGCAATAAAAACCCCTTTACATGAAATTTGAGACTGCTGACCGGTTAACAAATTTTCAATTGTAATTGCAGTGACTTTTCCATCTTCATTAGGAAGAATCTCTTTTACCCCGCTATCCCAAACTACATTGATTTTTTCATTATTAAGAGTGCGTTCGGCCATTATTTGGGATGCCCTTAATTCATTTCTTCGGTGAACTAGTGTTACTTTTGAACAAAAGCGAGTAAGAAAAAGTGCTTCCTCACAGGCAGAATCTCCTCCTCCAATGACGACCACTTCCATATCTCGATAGAATGCACCATCGCATGTTGCACAGGTGGTCACTCCTTTACCGCCATACATCTCCATTTCTCCGGGAATACCGAGTAAACGGGGCGCTGCTCCTGTTGCTATAATAACAGCTTTTGTTTCAAATTGTTTTTCTCCGGCATATAAAGTCTTGGACTCTTGATTGAAGGTGACTTTATCAATGAATGCATTTTCAACCCTTGCACCAAATCGAGTTGCTTGTTTTCGAAGTTGATCCATGAGAGAAAACCCATCGACACCTTCAGGAAATCCAGGAAAGTTTTCCACTTCCGATGTTGTAGTAAGCTGTCCGCCGGGTTGCTTGCCTTCAAGGATTAGAGGGTTTAAGTTTGCCCTTGCTGTGTAAATTCCAGCAGTGAAACCTGCACAACCGGTTCCGAGTATGATAATGTTTTCCATTTGAAGTAATTTTATGTTAGGTAATTTATCTAAACTGATATTTAAAAATTTAAAAGTATGAATATGGCAAATTATTTGAAACCAGTCGAGTAGATGAATTGGTTTGATAGTCATTGTCACCTTCAAAGATATTTAAACAAGGGAATTCTTGTTGATGTTCTTGACCGAGCTAAGAAAAACAAAGTTATCAGAATGACAACAGTTGGAACATCTCCTGAAGATTGGTCAATCTATCAAAACTTATCACTTAAATATAAAGAAACAGTTTTTTACACCGCGGGACTGCATCCATGTTATGTGAACAGTAATTTCGAAAAGGAAATTGAGCAAATGGAAGATTTATTTGAATCAAACCACCCTCCGGTTGCCGTAGGTGAGGTTGGTCTTGATTATTTTCATTTGCCTAATGATAAACCTTTGGCGGATCAAATAATGAAGACACAAAAAAAGGCATTTACCCAACAGGTGGCGATGGCTTTAAAGTTTGATTTACCTCTTGTTATTCACTCTAGAGGAGCATTTGAAGATTGTATGAAAATCTTAGATCTCGCTCAAGCAAACTGGGGGAAAGTATTATTTCACTGTTTTTCGGAAGGAGAAAAACAAATGCAACAATTAAAGGAGAGGGGAGGAAGAGCTTCCTTCACGGGAAATTTAACTTATAAAAAGAATGTTTGCGTAAGAGAAGCAATGAAACTCCAAGGAGTAGAAAGCCTAATCCTTGAAACTGATAGCCCATATCTTAGTCCGGTACCTAAAAGGGGTAAAGAAAACGAACCTAGTAATCTGGCTCTAATTGGAGAATACACTGCAACATTTTTCGGTGTAGAAAAAAAGGATGTGGCTTACCGGAGTTTTTTAAATGCAAATTCCTTTTATGGGTTGGAGCCTAGATGAAAAAACTAATTTTTAGAGATTTGCTCGGCGAAAATCGTTACTTTCGCCTGTTCACCGGTAGTTAGAAATTTGGCTCGCCTAATTGCTTTTGCCGTTGAAAGTGTGGGATTTGACTGTGTGTGTGGGAAAATATTTTTACGATTCATTCGAGATAGAACACCGGCATTCTTAAGAATACGAAGAACATCTCTTCTTACTTCACAAAGCAAAACATGACAGTTTTTCTCCTTCAAGTAATCCAATAATTCTTCTAATGCCATGACAGAGGTGGCATCCATATGATGGGCATTTAATAATTTCAGGATTAGAACCCTGAGGTTCGGATCCTCTCCGACTCGTCTAATTTGTTCATAAAACAAATCTGCGGCAGCAAAAAACAGTTCACCCTCAACATGGACAATTGAAACTTCTGGTTCAGGTCTACGAGTTTTAGGAGATAATTCAGCTAGTTCACCTTCATCATTATACCCATATTCGACCATCTCTGGTTCTGCAACTTTGCGAAGAAATAAAAGGATCGATGTTACAACACCCGCAAATATTGACATTTGCAAGGAGAAGATAAGGCCAACTAAAAGTGTAACAGTGAAAGTTATTAGGTCAGACCGGGTAGCTCGTGAAACTGCTTGAATTTGCCTGGCCTTGATAAGAGATGCTCCAATAAAAACAACCAATGTTGCTAACGCAGGAACAGGAATGTAAGCAACAAGAGACCCTAATAATAAATACCCTAAGACAAGAAAAAGTCCGGTCCATAGATTAGATGCTCCAGTCATGGCTCCAGATTGAATATTTAGGGTTGAGCGAGTAAGCGACCCGGATGACGGCATTCCTGAAAAAATCGAACATCCTATGTTACCCATTCCGATAGCGAGGGTTTCCTGGTTAGTCTCGATTCTCTGTCCAGCTCTTGCAGCAAGTGATTTTCCGATGGAGAGCCCTTCAAGTAAGCAGAGAAGGGAAATTGCGATTGATGCCGAAATAATAGGTCCGCTGTTATCGGAGAGAGTATCAAAATTAAATGTTGCACCAATGGCAGCACTTGAATCAAAGCTATCCAAAGTATGTACAAAACCTATGGAATCAGCCCAGAGAAAATTTATTACCGCCAATAAAATTAGAGTTATTGCAACATTAGGTAATGCTTTAAATTTGAATTCTAAAATTAAAAAAATAACCGCGGTTAGAAAACTAATAAACAAAGCAGGACCAGAAATATCTCCTAATGCCAAAATTGTGGCAAATGCGATTTGCCAAAAAGTTGCAAGTGCACCTTCTGAATGTAACTCTAGCCCAAAAACATGTTTGGCTTGATTTGCAATAATTAAACAAGCCGCCGCTGTTACATAGGCAGTAATAACAGTTCTTGAAACAAACTGGATCATGAACGAAATTTTTAAAAAAGAAGCAAGTAACAAGAAAACACCTGATAGTACTAATATCCATGGCAGAATCAAAAGAGTGTTAGGTTCAGCCATACCCTCTTGATTTATCATGCCAATTGAGGCAAAAACCCCAAAAAGTAAGACTGCGGTTGCATTAGTTGGTCCAAGGGTAATGAACTTGGACCTAGAGAACACACTACCCGTTATTGCTGAAACTGCAGAGCCAAGCAGGCCGTATTTAATTGGTAATCCTGAAACCAAAGCATAAGCCATACCCTGAGGGATAGCAAGAAGGGCAACATTTACAGCAGCCCGACAATCTGCAAACAGTGCTGATGTCGAATAACTACCTAAAACATTTAAAATGGGTAGGATAGAGTAAAACCTAAAGGGCCAAATGTCTTTGCCTGAGGTCATAGTTTGAGAATAAATCTAAATTTTTTATAACGAATTCGAAATTATTGGAAGTCCGCCAAATAGATACGAAAATATTTGAATGGTTTGTTGACTGGTTTTAAAAAAATATTTGAGTTTAGATCAGTTAATTTTGGCAAGCAAAATAAGAATTATTTAGTTTTTTTGAAAACAAAATCCGCCATTGAGTTTTGCCAGGCAATATACATCTTTTCAAACTGTTCTTTCGCAAGGTGAAGTTCTTTGTTATGTGCCTTTAATAACTTTAGCCTCGGGCTAAATGTGAGTTCATCCATATTTTTTATCTCAAAACCTACGAGTCTCGCATGCAGTTCTTTTCGCCTTGAAACAGAAGATTTTAATTCGTCTTTGATGTGATCAATGCCGGTTGCGAGTTCTTGGTTTAATGATTCTCTTAAACTTATCAGGTTTTTCGAAATTTCTTTTTCCAAAACAGGATCTACAGATTGATTTATGAGCATTTCACTCAGTTGTTCGATGTGGGATAAGATTTCCTGAACCTGACCGAAGGAAGCAAGTGCATTGATCGATAAATAGTTTTTGGCGTTCTGTTTCTTCAAATGAATGTTTTCAATTTCTCTTAGAATAAGAATGAGAGAATCAATTTCTGATGAAACTTGTGAGAGTTCAGACTTAATCGCAATTTCTTCTATTGAAATATTTGTACTCAGCCCCTTTCCCTTTTGTAAATTTTGGGATAATGTTAATTGGTTATCCTCAAGTTTAAGAATTTTAGATTGTTGCTCAACAAGGTCAGGGAGGATTGGATTGCTTCTAGATTCGTTAAAAATGGAATTCTTATATGTTTCTACAATTAGATCCGCAAGAAGGGCGGAAGATTTCTTAGAGTGCCCCCGGACTTGTAAAATGACTTGGGTTGGTTCTTCAATGCTCACCCGGGCAGAGTACAAAGACTGCAAAACACTTGTCTTATTCGTTGGAATGTCATCAAAAGGGCTAAATACTATTTCTTTAACAGTTTTGTTTTCGTTTAGAACCTTTAGTAGATTTTGACGGAATACCTTCCCTAGCAATGCTTGAATGTGGAAAGTTGCACCGTTGGTATTTCCTTTTTGGACTTCAATAATAAAATTTGTTTTGGCCCAGGCGGAGGATTCTTCAGAAAAAACATCAGTATGTTCTTCATGAGATTGTATATCTTTTTTGGATTCAATTATAAGAGATTCATCATATCCGCCAATTGTATCTCTTTTAATCTGATCAGTGTAAAACCCTGCACCGAAAACGATCAGTGTGATTATGATAAGCAAAATACTTTGCCATTTTTGCATTCATTCAATAAAAATGACTACTTCCCTATTCGCAATAAGTTTAATTTTGAAATGGTAACAAAATTTCATATGATTGACAAAAAATTCAGTTCGTTTTCAATATAATTTTGGAAGACAACCTTGTACCATTTGATTTTTCGCAAAAGCTAACTGCTTTGCAAAAACCTCTTTATGCCTATATTTTGACACTTCTTCC
>JABGWZ010000164.1 GCA_018675995.1 Opitutia bacterium
AAATTATTTACTCATTCACAGACTCCAATGGCAACCAGGCACAGTCCGTGATCAGAACTATTAATGTGGTCGACAGTGCATACCCAGTAATCACACTAGTTGGGGACGCCAATATCACCCACGAGGCAGGCAGTGTTTATACGGATGCCGGTGCCAAATGGAACGACTCAGTGGATGGAAACGGTACGGCCGATGCCAACGGTACGGTCGACCACAACAATCCGGGCACATATACCATCACCTACTCCTTTACTGATTCCAGTGGCAATCCGGCAAACGATATTAACCGGACCATCCATGTGGTCGACACCACCCCACCCGTAATCACTCTGATTGGGGATGCAAATGTTACCCACCTTGCATCCACTACCTATGTTGATCCGGGGGCGAACTGGACAGATCTAGTCGATGGAAACGGCACCGCAGATTCCAATGGCACGGTTGATCATACCACCCCCGGCACTTACCAAATTATTTACTCATTCACAGACTCCAATGGCAACCAGGCGCAGTCCGTGATCAGAACTATTAATGTGGAAAATCTAACCTCTAATCAAAATCCTGTATTTCAATCTGACGGTAATATTGACCTCGTTGAAAACAATACATTCGTTTACAATTTTGATGCAACCGACCCAGATGGGGACACACTCAGTTACTCAATAGAATATGGTATCGACGCATACCTATTCGAGTTAAATTCAACCACTGGTGAACTCTTCTTTTTATTACCCAAAGACTATGAAAATCCTGAGGATAACAATTCTGATAATATCTACGAATTATCAATTACTGTTTCAAACGGCGATCAGGTCATGCCTCTAAATTTACATATTCAGATAACTGACGAGCAATTTGAACCGGACTTTGATATTTTTGCCCCTCTTCAAATCGAAGAAAATAGACCGATCGGGTCGTTTGTCGGGCAGTTCGATGCAATTAACATCGAACCACATGAGTCATTCACCTACTCCGTTCTCTCCTTTGATGATGACCCCATACATATTGAAGCCAGAATTCTCGAACTCGAAGCACTTTCTCAGGATCCACTAAAATCGCAGGTAGATATCGATGCTTATCAGGCTGAAATTATCGATCTTCAGGAAAGAAAAGATCTCGTTAAATCCACTGGTCTTTTCTATGTCGACCAAAATGGTTCCCTAAGGACCAATCAAATGCTCGATTTTGAAGCATTCCTCCACCACCCTTACCTCCCAATCTTAGTTGAGGCGGTAAATGAACATAACTATTCCATCACCAAACACTTTGTTGTCGAAGTTATCGATGTGGCCCTCGAACCAGACTTTGATACATTTGGCATATTTCAAATTGAGGAAAACAAACCAGCGGGATCCTTTATCGGTCAATTTACTCAATCCAACCTTGAACCCGGTCAATCCTTCACCTACTCCGTTCTCTCCTTTGATGATGACCCCATACATATTGAAGCCAGAATTCTCGAACTCGAAGCACTTTCTCAGGATCCACTAAAATCGCAGGTAGATATAGGTGCTTATCAGGCTGAAATTATCGATCTTCAGGAAAGAAAAGATCTCGTTAAATCCACTGGTCTTTTCTATGTCGACCAAAATGGTTCCCTCAGGACCAATCAAATGCTCGATTTTGAAGCATTCCTCGACCATCCTTACCTTCCAATCTTAGTTGAGGCGGTAAATGAGCATAACTATTCCATCTCCAAACACTTTGTTGTCGAAGTTATCGATCGCGAGTTTGAAACCAAAATTCCACTTCCGGCAGTATTACGAACTTTAGATCCAATCGAAAATGACGGAAGCGGATTTATACTTCAGGGTAAGATTCTTGCAGACGGAGGCTCATTTATTTACGAAGCAGGATTTCTCGTAAGTACGAGTATTCGATTTAATGATTCTGATCGGGTTACCGCATTAATAGACACATTATCTGGCGATTTTTCAGCTGACTTCTTAAACTTTGAACCTGGTACCAGGTATTACTACAGGAGTTATGCGTTTAATGATTTTGGTGAGTCCAAGGGCTCAATTAAAAAGTTTAGAACCCCAGAAATTATAGACCCCAATGCCTGGTGGAAAGACATGCCAAAAGTGGGGGGCGGATGGAGAAACTCAGAATGGTTTGGAGCTTTTATCAAATACCCAAATTTGGATTGGATATATCACACTAACTTGGATTGGGTTTATGTGGTAAAGGATCAAAGTGATGGGCTTTGGATATGGCAATCTCAACATGGATGGCTATGGACACAGGAGGGTGTTTGGCCTTACCTGTTTTCAAATACTAAATCCAATTGGATTTATTTTACGAAAAAAATTAATGGCCAACCCGTTTTTTATGATTATGAAACTGGGGAGTATCTCATAGATATTAGAACGCCTGCTGACTTTTAAAGGGGATTATTTTTTCCGGTCGCATAAATTAGATGGGCACCCGAAGAGAATGCCGTTAAAAGGAAATAACTATAAAATCTCTAAGTTGTTAGCTTCGTTAATCATTACGCTGTTAACTTCTATTTTTTTTAATTCCTGCTGCAGTGGAGAACAAAAAAAATACAACCCTCTAACTATCAAAATTACCCCAAATATTTGGGGAGGTGCGAAAGTGTCTGATATTCATAAGGTTCTACTTTCGACAGCGAGGCAATTCCTGCCATACTTCAATCAAGATGAACCGTTTTGCATTATAGTAAACCGGTCGAAAACCGGCCCTATAGTACTGTACGAAAGAGGTGCAAATGGTGAATATTTTGTCCAATTAAATACAGAAAAGCATTTTTGGTCACAATATGCCTTCCAATTTGCTCATGAGCTTGGACATATCATTTGCGGATACAAAAAGGGCGATCGTTCAAACCTCTGGTTTGAAGAAACGCTTTGCGAAACAGCGTCTCTGTTTGCTCTAAAGGGCATGACAAAGGAATGGAATAAAGAGCCACCTTTTCTACATTGGAAATCATACGGAAAGGAGTTTGCTAGATACGCAGAAAAACGAATTAAAAAATACTCTTGGCCAGCTAACCAAAGCATATCGAATTGGTACTTAAAGCATAAAAAAGATCTTAAGCAAACCCCATCAAACCGAGGAAGAAATGTAATGATTGCCTCACAGTTGATTCCTTTTTTTCAAGAAAATCCAGAAGGTTGGAAAGCGTGTAAATTTTTAAATATAAAAAAATCGAATAAAAAAATTTCTTTCAATCAGTACTTATTTGAATGGAAAAACGCATGCCCAACAAGCAAGCAAAAGAACTTTGTAAACAGCCTAATTAAAGTGTTTAAATTTAGCGATTAATCACCAGTGTAAATGTGCCCATAAAAAATGGCTAAAACTGAGACCAAAAAACATCGGGCGAGCTCAAGTCTCTTCCTTTGTCATCAAACTTTGTGCCAATTTCTTTTATATTGGATAAACTCTTTGCCACGTCTAAGCCTTGCTCAATCCTTTCCGGACTAAAAACGAGACGGGTCAGGCTAAGACCAGCAAGCGGGGAAAGATCATTCACAAATGTTTCCCCAATATGTAAACGCTGGATCAGGGGAAGTTTCCGAATAAAGGAGAGATCCTCAAGAAGAGTCCTATGTGCAGTGAGACTCACTATCGGCAAACCGGACAAAGGGGAAAAATCGCTAACTGGAGATTCTGAGAGCCATAGTTGCCTCAACTGGGTATTCTTAAGTGCACTTATATTGTTTATCTGAGTCCCCACGGCATAAAGATCTACCAATGGCTGTCCCTCTAAACCATCCAAGGATCGTACAGGGCTACCGTTGAGTCTTAATTCAACCAGAGCGGCATCCCGTAACTCTTGTAAACTCTCAACCAAAGTGTATTCCAAAAAAAGACGACTAAGAGGCATCCCCCTTAAGTGCCTAATCTCTCGAATTGGATTTCCGCTAAGATCAAGTGCCTCTATTTCGAGGTCCCTAAGGGGAGACAAATCTCTCAAACCACAACTTGGGAATTCTGCAGCTACAATCTTCCCATTTTCTTGATGCAACTTACCCTGCCCCTTGTATTGGGGGTTCGCCTTCATCATTAGGCTTTGAATTCTAGTAACCTTATCGGAAAGATTTTGGCCCTGAACAGGCTCATTTTTACTGAGTCTATCTCGATCATGCACTAAATCATTATCAGGATCGTCAAGTGCTGGGTCTTTGATATTTTTTACAGCAGACTGATTTATGTCATAACCTGAATCAGCAACTTGCTCGTCTGATAAGTTTAAAGTTTTATTTTTATCACAACCAATAAAAATAAAAACTAAGACAAATAACAATTTTCGCTTCATAAAACTAAACTGAAACAATTCTCGTTAAGATACTAGACAAAAAATTAAAAAAATGCCGTCCTACACTAAATTCAAACATAAATGTAACTAAAATTAGTAAAAATATAATAATAATGGACAAGCCCTGGAAATGTAAAAATTACCCAAAATAAAGCTGTTCCTTATTATTAAAAAATTGTTGAATGGTAATGAGTTAGAAAAAATTTATTTTTTATAATTATTTTATGTTTTTACATGTATTAAATTAGGCATAAGTGCTAAGACTGAGTGATACATACTTTACTTGCCACTCTTCCTCTCAAATTATGCTTGTCAGAATCATACTAAAATATTTCTCTTTTCTCATATCGATAGTCGTAATCCACTCGACCTCCCTGGCTCAATCGATCATCCCAGCAGGGTTTGGTACCATGAGTGTTACGCAACCCGCACGTGGAACTGCGGTACTTACTGGTAAACTTCAAAGCACTGGCGGACAGAACCCAACCGTGAAGATCCGCTGGGGCGATGAGGACCGAGGAAGTGCAGTCACTCCATCCACCGACTGGGACAACGAGGTAACGGTATCGACCAACCAGGCAGCAGGTACTTTTTCCACTACCATCACCATACCCAACTTGGAAAAGGTCTATTATTTCCGGGCGATTGCCTCCAATTCCGGAGGCACGGTGGTCAGCCGAAGTCTGGGTGTACTCCTGCCCTCCGCCCCGGTGGGTGTGGCCAATTTACAGGGCCGGTGGGACTTCGACAGTGAAAATGCCAATGACTCCTCCGGCACCGGTCGCCATGGAACCGCAAAAAAACTTTTTTCACCAACTGAAGTATCCAATATGAACCTGTGGCTAGATGCTTCCGGTTTAACTTCTGCTACAGATACTTGGGATGACGCAAGCGGAAATGCGAACCATGCTACCAAGAATGGTTCGCCTTCCATTGTAAGTGGCTCAAATGGTCTTTCGGTTATGAGATATTCTGGCACAACCGGCGAGTATCACTCATTTCCACGCATGACAGATATACGTACTGTTTTTTGGGTTCTTAAAAAGACAGGATCCAATGCAAACATGATCATGCTTGGTGATTCTGCCTCTGGTAACACCTACAACTTACACCCGAATGGTAGTAGTGGGATGTGGAGCGCGAGTTATGCTGACTCTTCTGTTATCGGAGGAACAACAAAAATCAACGGTTCAACTATGGACGGAACAAGCACGGGTATCCCGTCTACTTTCTCGGTCGTTTCTTTAAAAACAACCGGCAATGTTACTGCCTCCAACTTCTCTAACGACCGAGAACTTGTACAATCTGGAGTAAATCGGGTTTTTGAAGGAGACTTGGGCGAACTTCTCATATTCAATACCGCCTTAAGCGATTCAGATATTGCCAAAATTGAAGGCTACCTAGCCCACAAGTGGGGACTAAGCGGTGCCCTTGCCTCCAGTCATCCACATAAATTAGGAGCACCCACATCTGCGAGTGGGTCTCCTGAATACATCACCGACACCCCCTTTGGCAGTGGTAAAGCGGTCGATCTGGCTGATGGGCATGTGGAGGTATCCACTGGAGAATCCGAAGACACTTTCGATGGTGGTTCCGCCTTTTCCGTATCTGCATGGGTCAAGGGTTGGCCTACAGAATCTTATGCCCCGTTTGTTTCCAAAGGAGCGAAATTCCCCAACCCTGCAGATGTACCATCACTCAAACTTTGGCTGGATTCTGGAGATACCAGCACGATGGACAAGGGCACTTCACTTGGTGCGAGTGGGCCCCCTCAAAACAACAACGACAATGTAAAATATTGGGGAGATAAAAGTGGGAATGGGCACCATGCAACGTCAAGCAATTCCCCTAAGTATTTGCATAATCAAATAAATGGCTTTCCTGCCGTGCATACGCAGGGTGCCTGGTTCACAGTTGCAGACTCCGCTACCGCCTTCGATGCCTGGGACAGCATGACCTTCTTCATCACCTGGAAATGGAATGGTGGAGATTACTGGCATGCGGGTCTGCGTAAGCACAATGGAGGAAACGGAAATGGCCAATCAAACGGATTTTCATTTGACCGGATGAATATTGGGGCGGGCCAGTCTACTGCTCTTTGGTGGGGAACTGGCTCTGGAGCGACCCGATTAACGGGTACAAGAAGCATGGATGGGTATGACCCCAAGATCATCACAGTTCGTTACGATGGCTCATCCAATAACTTAAAGTACTACCAAAATGGTAATTACACCGGCAGGCAGCACACTTCTATACAATCCAGCTTTGCCTCCAATAATCACCCCTTGAGTTTTGGTAATAAATTTTACTGGGGAGAATTGCTGATTTTCCGCAATGCACTTTCGGACACAGATCGTGAATATGTAGAGGGCTACCTCGGCCAAAAGTGGAATCTGGCTGGTTTTTTCCCTTCCAGTCACTCTGGAGCAAGCTTTAATGGCTGGTCTATTGGGCGTGGATCCAGTACTAATGGAGCATCTGCCACCCTCGGTGGTGTGCTGGGTGCAGACAGTGGGAGCTCTTCCTCAATCTCGCCCGCGACTGACAATGCTTGGCACCATGTGGTATCCTCTTTCGATGGGGGCACTCGTAAAATTTATATAGATAGTGTTGAGGTTTCCTCCCTCCAAGCAAGTGGTGCTGTTACTGCCAACTCTCACGCAATGGTTTTTGGTGCGACTGA
>JABGWZ010000153.1 GCA_018675995.1 Opitutia bacterium
AAACGATTCACTTCCCGAATCTGTTTTTTACTAATACTTTTATTGATAAACTTTTCTATCCCTGTCCATGAACGGATTGCTTGTTCTCGGAGAATAGTGGAAACCTCTAGACGATTCTGAGAACGTGACAACCTTGCACGATCGGTACAAATTCTTTCAAAGTCCCCAGAACGATTGACCAACTGTTTATCCATACGAACAAATACCGGAATCCAATCTGGATTATCCAAATCAATCGCTACATCCAGTCGACTTGCTGAAACTGATTGGAGTACCAATAAAAACCCAATACAGGAAAAACTGAGGAATATATCTTTCATCGGGCGGGGTAATCCCCACGAAAGCTATTTATAGATTCAAATATTTTTTAACCTTTTTCTCCAAATCGGAACGGGCATTCTGGTCAACAAGGTTGCCTTCTTTATCAACCAACCACATCGCTGGAATGCTACTGATTCCATGCTCAACGGCCAGGCTGGTCTTCCACCCCTTTCCGTCAAAGAACTGGGGCCAGGGCATATCATTTTTGGCTAGGAAATCCTCAAGTTTCTTTTTATCGCTGTCCATTGATATTCCAATAATCTCGAAGCCCTGCTTGTGTAGAGCATCGTAAGTCTTTTTAACGCTTGGAATCTCACGTACACAGGGTCCGCACCAAGTGGCCCAAAAATCAATCAAAACTACCTTACCCTTCATCTCGGCCAAATCGACTTTGTTGCCTTCGAGTGCCATAAAACTCATTGCGAGAGGTTTGCCAAGAGCTTCCCGTTTCTTTAACTCACCTTTTGCCTTTAAGACAATCCTGCCGATCTTTGGATCGGAACCATCTAGGCTAGCCAATCGATTGAGAATTTTTAGGCTCTTTTCTTGATCGGAGGTCATACGGGCCACGGCTTCGAGCATGGCGTAGGGCATAAATTCCTCGGGATAATCTTTCGAAAGAAGATTGCCTACCCGCTCGAGTTCTGCGATGCCCTTATTTTTATCCTTTTTTAATGCCGCCCTTACTTCGGCATCCAATTTTTTAAATACTTCATCAAAGGACGGTTTATCCGACACAGCATGAGATAAGGGAGCAAAAACAAATAAATTTGCCATCAAAACAGCGGTGAAAAGAAGATTAAGGTAGGTTTTCATTCTTTTAGGTTAGTGCATAGTCTACCGCGAATACGAGAGAAAAAAGCCAAGTATTCAAAACTTTATTTCTTAGTTACCACTTATCGATTACCTGTGGTAACAGGAAAATCAGGGAATTAGTTTCTAAATATTAAGCCTGTAATCCAGCCAGAGCGGCTTTTTTAACAATATTATCAACCGAAATCCCAAGTTCATTCATGACGATATCACCGGGTGCGGAAATGCCAAAACGATCTATACTTACAACAACACCGTCCAAGCCGACATACTTTCTCCACAGATCTCCAACCCCTGCTTCCACTGCCAAACGACTACGGAATTTCTTGGGTAGAATAGATTCACGGTACTCAGCATCCTGACGGTCAAAACGTTCCATGCAGGGCATAGAGATGACACGGACTCCTTGTCCAAGCTTTTCAGCGGCTTCCAAGGCCAGTGATAATTCACTTCCAGATGCCAGAATAATTAATTCAAGTTCGCCCTCTTCTTTGCGGGCAATGTAACCACCCTTACTGACTCCATGACGGCGTTCGGAAACGGGTATTTGTGAAAGGTTAGGAATATTTTGGCGGGTTAGAATAAGACCGGTCGGACCGTCAATCCGCTCAAGTGCAGCTACAAATGCACCGGCAGTTTCCTCAGGATCCGCAGGGCGAATAACATCGAGGTTGGGGATTAAACGCAACCCACTGGTTGTTTCGACCGGTTGGTGAGTGGGGCCATCCTCACCGACAGCCACTGAATCGTGGGTCCAAATATGAAAAATTGGCAAGTTTGCCAGTGCGGATACCCGTACAGATCCGCGCATATAATCTGCAAACACCGCAAATGTGGCACCCGATGGACGGAAGATCCCGTAGTATCCAATTCCATTTACAATCGCTCCCATCGCGTGTTCACGAATTCCAAATAGCAGGTTTCGACCTGCATTGTTGGTGCTGGAAAAATCCCCCATGTCTTTAAGGTAATTTTTGGTGGAACCATGAAGGTCGGCGGATCCGCTTATCAGCAGAGGAAATGCCTTGGCTAAATCGTTAATAATTTGAGAACCCGCTGCCCGGGTCGCCACTTTTGCATCTTCGGCAAATACCTGAACGCTATCCATTAAATTGGCGGGCAATTCACGGGTTAACCCGCTTTGTAAAAGAGCTGCTTTTTCGGGATTGGCAGACTGCCAGGCGGTAAAGGTCTGATCCCATGACTGACGGCTGGCCCGACGCTGGTCCTTAAGAGATGCAAAGTAGGAACGGACTTCGTCGGATACATAAAACTTTTCCTCTGGCAGACCCAACCCCTGACGGGCTGACTCGGCAAACTTTGCTCCACCCTCGCCATGTCCGGCGGCGGTTCCGGCCACTTCAGGAATTCCTTTTCCGATCTGGGTTTTACACTCAATAAAAGTGGGCTTACCATTGGTATTGGCACGGGCCTGGGTAAGTGCATCAGCAATTGCATTAAGATCGTGTCCATCTTCAAGGCGAATGACATTGAACCCGTAAGCGGCAAATCGGTCTAAGACGCTCTCGCTTTGGCTGGCATCGGCCATAGCATCTAGAGTGACATCGTTGGAATCGTAAACTATAGTAAGATTATCTAGGCCAACATGGGCACCAAGAGAGGCCGCTTCGGCGGCAACACCTTCCTGCAGGCAACCATCACCGGCAAGACATACAACTTGGTGATTAATAATTTCGTGCTCAGCAGTGTTAAAATGAGCAGCAGCCATTTTGGCAGCAATTGCCAATCCTACCGCGTTGCCAACACCCTGCCCCAAAGGACCGGTAGTAGATTCAACCCCTGCAGTTTCACCAAATTCAGGGTGCCCAGGAGTTTTACTATGAAGTTTACGGAAATTCTTGAGCTCCTCCAAAGAAAGATCAAAACCAGAAAGATGCAACCATCCATACAAAAACATACTGCCATGCCCAGCAGAGAGAACAAAGCGGTCCCGGTTTAACCAATTGGCGTCCGAGGGATCGATTTGTAAATCATGACCGTATAAAACAGCCCCAACTTCGGCGGCACCGAGAGGAAGTCCGAGATGCCCCGAACTGCATGCGTGAACAGCATCAATAGCCAAGCCTCTTGCCTGGTCAGCTGCTTTTTGAAGAATTTCTAGGTTTTGTAATGACATATAAAATAACTTATTGATGGGAGGTTGTAGAAGAGAACTTAGGTAATAACAATTCGAGTTGGAATCAACCTCGAATAATCATTCCTGATAAATAACATCATTTGAAGTCAATTCAACCCGGTTATCTCCAGGAGCAACTTCGATGTTTTTTGACCAAATAGTAACCACTCCACTGGAATCATCCTTATCTATCCCGATAAGATAATACCTGTCATCCGGTGAAACACCGTTAAGCTCTGCCTGTCCGAATGGATCGGTGCGTGTTTTTCCCACTTTTGCTTCAAGCAGAATGGATTTCACTCCAAGTGCAATTTCTGGATTGCTTGTGGAATCTTTTTCGGCATTTGCCCAAATCTCGGCAAATGAACGAACTTCACCAGCGACAGCCCGGTCAATTTTCAACTCACCAAGTAATTCCTGCAGATTTTGGGTGGTCAGATAAAAATCAGATGCCTGAGCAGGGCGCCCTCTCCCCTGAGGTGTGGGCACAGTTGCCTTAAATCTCAGTACAGATTTTTCATTTCGGTTAGAACGAACCGATTGGGATGAATAAGAATCCATTTCTTCCATAGATGGAGGAAGAGGAATGGTAACCATATCAACCTTTTTTTCAGAAATCGGCAAAGAGAGTTGATCTGTTGAAACGGAAGGTAGTTTATCAATAACCTGTTTAGGGGATTGAGATTGGTTATTTTGAGAAATAATTTTGGTTAAGTAATCCAGTCTTTGTTCAGCAGTAACCCTATTTTGGCCTCTCCTTACAAAAGCACTTAACTCTTCGTCATTTGGCTGATAAGCAGGCTTAGACTGAGCATCAAATAATTTTTGTTCCAGATCACGAATTCTTTGCTCCAATGAACTTACATTTTGCGGTGCCTTAAAAACCTCTTTCTTCGGATAAAAAATTTCTTCCCTAAGCTGATTATGGTAATTCGGACGGGGTTCGAGTTTTGGATTCTTCGACAATTGTTTTAAAGTGAAAAATTTCGTGTTCCCTACATCCATAAATTCGAAAACAGAGACTAATCTCGGATAAAAGAAAGGAACGGCAGTCGGATTTTGAGAATAATAGGCAATCATGGAACCATCTGCACTTGGGTCAGCTATAGCCTCCGTCCAAGAAACAGACCCGATATTGCTCAGATCAGGAAGTAAATCTTTGGAACTAGAAAACAACTCACCATTCAAACCGATGGAGAGTAAAATTAGTATAAAAATCTGTTCGCGAGTGGCGATCATTGGGCAATCGTATCATTACTATGTTTTATTTTTAGGTTATTGCAAAGTTTTTCTTCTTGCCCATATTGAGGAATCTGTTTTTTACGATTCTTTTAAACAAAATCTTTTTTTGATTTCGCTGCTTCGTAGTTCCCTTCTTGTAAATTCCTTTTTCCTTTTTAATTAATTCACCTCAATAATTATTGCTATGTCTGATTATACAAACTCTAAAATCATGATCGAGACACACGGTCTCAGTAAGTACTACGGGGATTTCATCGCAGTTGAAGATCTCAGCTTTTCGATTAAGGAGGGCGAGGTTGTTGCCTTTCTTGGACCGAACGGAGCGGGGAAAAGTACTACTATGAAAATGCTCACGGGGTACCTCGCTCCTTCTGCCGGAAATGCTTTAGTCTGCGGCATGGAAGTTGCCGGCAACAGGGATGAAGTAGCTAACCGCATTGGTTATCTGCCTGAAAATGGCCCTTTGTATGAAGAAATGACCCCTCTCACCCTACTTAATTTTTTCGGTGACGCGAGAAGTATGGATTCGAATTACAAAACCAAAAGGATTTCGGAAGTTACTGAACAATGTGCCTTGGGAACCGTTTTAAACAAGCCAATTGGAAAGTTATCCCGTGGTTTCCGCCAGCGTGTGGGCATGGCAAATGTTTTACTGCATGAACCTGATGTCTTAATTATGGATGAACCAACCGCCGGCCTTGACCCCAACCAAGTGCTTGAAGTTAGAAAAACAATTAAAGGTCTGGGAAAGACAATTCTGCTATCAACACATATATTGCAGGAAGTTCCAGAAATGGCAGACCGAGTAATCTTGATCAATCAGGGGCGACTAATTTTTGAGGGCACTCCGGAAGACCTAAAGAGCGAATCTTCGTTGGATTCATGGTTTAACCGTAAGACAATGGAAGCTGCTTAAGCTTTCTAATTAAAAATTTACTTTCGATATGAATAAAAAAGCAATTTCAGCTGTATTTAAACGTAACCTCGCTTCGTATTTTGGAAGCCCAAGCGGATATGTGTTTATCTGCGCCTTTTTATTGGCAAGCGGTTTGGCGGCATTCTGGCCTCAAGAATTTTTTGACTCAAACTTGGCGAATTTAGACCAATTAAACAAATTTCTACCAATCATACTTTTAGGCTTCATCCCGGCCATCACCATGAGTATCTGGGCAGATGAGCGCCGGCAAGGGACTGACGAATTACTACTCACCCTACCTGGAAGCGATTTCGATGTCGTCCTAGGTAAATACCTCGGTGCGGTTGCTATTTTCGCGACCTCGTTGTTCTTTTCTCTGATAGCAAACTACATTGTTCTTTCTGACCTTGGAAATCCCGATTTTGGATTACTCCTTTCCACTTACATTGGCTATTTCTTTGTTGGATTAAGTATGCTTGCAATTGGAATGGTGGCATCTTTCCTAACCGCAAACCTCACCGTTGCCTTTGTTCTCGGTGTTGCCTTTAACGCACCGCTTGCCCTACTCGCTGATTCAGACTGGGGACTCTCAGCCAGCTTCCTTGATTTTAGCAGAGGGATAATAAGTATATCAAGTATTGCTTTTTTTGTCAGTTTCGCAATTGCCATGCTTTATCTTTGTTCAATCTTAATCGGTCGCAGGCATTGGGTGGGAAGTCCGGCTGGAAAAAACAGAATCCTACACTATTCAACTCGGGTGATCGCCTGCATTGTAGTTGCCTACTCACTTACCTTCTTTTTTAGGAACAATGACTTTATCCGAGTTGACGCAACTGCCGAGCAATTGAGTAGTCTATCCCAGGGCTCAATTGACTTACTCAACGACCTTGAGGGACAGATCGAAATTGACGCATTTATTTCTCCTGCTGAGTCCATGCCTGAACAGTATGTGCAGACTCGAATCAACTTACTTACCGCATTGCGTGAAATCGACAGGGAAAGCAAAAAAGTAACGGTTGATATTCATGAGATTACTGCGGAAGATAATGCTTCCACGACTGCGGAAAAGTATGGTGTTGAAAACCAAAACGGAATCACGCCACCTCTTTTCGTTCAGGAAGACGGACGCTTCATGCCTTGGCAAAAAGATTTATACCTTGGTCTCGTGCTCAAAGGAAACAGTGGGCAACAAACAATTCCATTTATTTACAAGGGTTTACCCGTTGAATACGAAATAATGCGCAGCCTTGGTGCAGTGAGTGGCCCGAGTGCAAAAAAGAAACTCGGAGTATTTGCAACCGATGCCCCCATGATGGGATCTGGTGGAATGGGCATTATGGGATTTAACCTAGGTGGCGGAACACCAGCATGGGAAGTCGTCAACGAACTGCGAAAGCAATATGATGTTCAAGATGTAACCGGAGGCGACATTAAAGAAGGTGATTATGATGCTCTTATGGTAGTGCAGCCCTCAACCTTAGATAATGAAAAACTTGATGATCTAATCGCTGCGATCAAAGCAGGTATTCCAACTGCAATTTTCGAAGATCCCCTTCCCCTTATTCAAGGAAGCGTAACTGGCACCTATGAACCAAGAAGAAATAACCAGCAAGGTGGCGGACCAGGGCAACCCCCTCCTCCTGCACCTGAAAAGGGTGACATAAGTAAATTATGGCAACTCCTTGGTGTACATTTTAATGTTAATCCAATGGATCGATTAAATTCGATCAAAAATGAATTTATCAGCCTTCAAAACAAGGCAAGTCTAGAATTGGGTCCTTTTCGAGGAAGAGTTCCTGAGATTGGAGTATTTTTTACAAAGCTTAATGATCTTGTAAAAAAAGTCTCTGAATTTGAAGCTCGATTAAATGCAAATGCTCCGCTCTCAAGCAGCGATTGGAACAGTCTGCAACTTACAAGTCTACGTGATTCAATAAGTAGTTTAGATAACAGTATCAGAAGTCGCATTGAACAAAAACTAATCGATCCAGTTGACACCAAGCTGAAGGGTATTGCAAAAAGAATTCTTCGAGATTCATACAATCCATTTCCAAAAATTCCACGCTCTGACAACTTTCCGAACGAGTTTATATATGTCGGAGGAACAGCGAATTCTTTTGGGAGTTCTCCTGTAACCTCTGAATTACAGTATTGCCTATTCACTTGTGCTGGTGCCCTGTATGAGAATCCGAATCCAAATCTCACATTTACTCCATTACTTAGATCTCGCGGAGGTGAACTTACTGGAACCACGAGTCTCGATAACTTCTGGACGGGAGGGGTATTTGGATCACCGAAAAGATTTAACCCAGAACGAACCTTGTATAGAAGTTCAGGTCAGCCTGAAACTATCGCTGCTTCCATTAATGGAAAAATTCAGGATGGAAATACCACGAATGAACTCAATGTCATTCTGGTTGCTGATATCGATGTTCTTGCGGATCCTTTTTTCAACATCAGAAGTAGAGGACCGGAATCAGATTTCCCGCTAGATGTTGACAATGTTACGCTTTCCTTGAACTTAATCGATCAGTTAGCCAAAGAAGACCAACTCCTTGAAATACGAAATCGTCGCAGATTGCATCGTACACTTGAGGAATTTGAGCGAAGCATTGAGGAAGCACGAGAAGTGGCAAGTAAAACAATTCAGGAGGCGGAAAACTCAATCCAGCAAATCCTTCAGGAAGAAAACAGGAAATTGAATGCTGCACTCGCTGAAGTTCAAAACAGCCAAAGTTCCATGACTCAGGGACAGTTCATGCAGGTATTGCAAACAGAAGCAGCCAAGTTACAGAAAAACCTTGCCAAAAGAGAGCGTGAACTTCGTCAGGATACCAACACGAAAGTAAAATCTGCTGAAAGACAGAGAGATCGTGAAATCAAGGAAAAACAGGAATACATACAGCTAATGTCTGTGTTCCTTCCCCCAATACCCCTTCTCATCATAGCAATTGCGGTTTTTTGGAAGAAACGGTCAGCTGAGATTCAGGGTGCGATCGCATCCCGTGTGAGGACATAAATCCAATTTTTAAAATTAGTTAAAATTTAGACTCATGAACGAAAATACCAAAACTATCTTTTTTACAGCATTGGCTACGGCAACTGTTGCTCTCGCCTATTTCTCCATTCCAAAAAAAATCGATCCCGCCAGCAAAGGCAGTAGAATGGGACAAGCTTTGTTTGGAACTTTTGACACCCGCCAGGCAACTGGCATTGAAATTGTCGAAATTGATGAAGAAAACCTTGAAGCAAAATCTATCGAAGTTGCTCAGACAAATAAAGGTTGGTTTATTCGTAGGCCACAAAAAGCGGATTACCCAGCCAATGCAGATAACCAAGTAAAGGATGTGTCCACGCTATTGCTCGATCTTCGTATTCTCGACACCGCGACTGAAGGTGCCGGAGAACATGCAAACTTTGGGGTTCTTGATCCAAGTAAATCAAACCCGGGTGACCGAGGGGTTGGGAAAAGTATCGCTCTTAAGAATAGCAGTGGTTCTAATTTGGCACAGCTAATCATTGGAAATGAAGTAAGTGGTCTTTCGGGTGCACATTATGTCCGTAAGCCAGACGAAAATTCAGTTTTTATTACCGAAGTCCGAAATGCCGATGACATCAGTACGAAATTTGTGGATTGGGTGAAAAAAGACTTTCTCGATCTAGACAAGTGGAACATTAAACGGGTTACACTTGACAACTACGAAGTCAATTTAGCTAAAGGGCAGTTAAACCGAAAAGATAATCCATATGTTTTCGACTATGACAATTCGGAATGGAAATTGAGCGGATCAGGATTGTCCGACAAAGAAGAACTCAATAAAGACAAACTTGATGAACTGAAGGATGCTTTTGACGACCTAAAGATTATTGATGTTGAACGAAAACCTGAAATTTTGGTTAATAATTTAAAACAAGGAAATGAGTTTTTCAGTAACCTGAAAGATCAAAAGAATCAGGCTGTGGTTCAGTCCCTTCAGCAAAAGGGATTCTACACCGTGGCAGTAAAGAATCCACAGGGTCAACAGGTACCAAAAGTGGTTTCCAATAAAGGAGAGATCCTTGTTGGTATGAAAGACGGCATAGAATATGTTTTGCGTTTTGGGGATACCTATCGCGGATTGGAAGATGATGAGAATTCGACTGGAAGCAGTCGTTACATTTATGCATTCGCACGGGTTAACACGAGCCTTCTCGATGCTCCCGAACTCGAACCAGTACCTGCACCTTTAGTTGAACCAAGTACTTCGGCACCTGTTAACAAAAAAGAGGGAACTCCGAATAATGGGGCTGAGGGAGATACCGGTGAAAAAGGAAAAGAAGGAGAGTCTCCCCAAATCACCCCCCCGGGCCCTCCGCCCAATTTCATTCCTGGATCTCCTCCACCAACAACTGTCCCCCCTGCCCCACCCGAGGCAGTTAAGGATAATTCATCCAATGTGCTTATTGATGGAAATCAGTCAAAAGAATCGAATGATTTAACCAAGAAAAAAGCAGAGAGCGATGCTGAGATTGCCCGTATAAATGCATCCAATGCAAGTAAGCAAAAAGAATTTAACGACAAAGTCGCTAAAGCTCAAAAACGAGTTAATGAGTTAAATGAAAATTTAGCTGATTGGTATTATGTTATTTCAAATGATGTTTATGAAAAAATTCGCTTGGAAAGAGCAGATTTTGTGAAAAGTAAGGAAGATGTTTCCGTAGAAATGCCTAATGAGGTCAGTGCATCCCATATCTTGATCTCATACAAAGGAGCAGACCGAGCTGATGCTCAAATCTCTCGCACCAAGGATCAAGCTAAATCAGAAGCAGAAAGAATTCGTGGCTTAATCTTAAATCAAAACCAAGATTTTGCGGAGATGGCAAAACAACATTCTGACGGACCAAGTAAAACCAAAGGTGGCGATTTAGGAAAATTCAAGTTTGAAGTGATGGCCAAAGCATTTTCGGAAGCAGCTTTTGCTCTTGATGTTGGCAGTGTATCCGAAGTGGTTGAAACTGGTTTTGGATTCCACATCATCAAGCGTACAGAATAAGCTTTCTCCAACGCTACCCAAAAGACCGCAGCACAGGCGGTTAAAGTTTATTTTCCTTCCAACAATAGCCTTTTAATTGTAGGGATATATATTTATGCCACTCCCTTTTATCAAAACGAAAATCTCGCCTTTGTGGAAAAGGATAAAATCAGACGATTCCACACGCCTTCGCTTAAAATATGATACTTACTATCATATCTTTGAAAAACAAGAAGGAACCAGGGTTTTTAAAGACGGCAAGGAATACATTATGCTTTCAAGTAATGACTACCTCGGGCTTTCGCATCACCCCCGAATAAAAGAAGCCGGTATAGCAGCTCTGAATAAATGGGGAAGCAGTACCACAGGTGCGAGGTTGGCGAACGGCGGGCGAATATTCCATGAGGAGCTGGAAGAAAAACTGGCAAACTTTATTGGCAAAGAAGCATGCCATGTTTACTCAGCAGGATATCTAGCCTGTGCTTCCGCAGTCACTGGATTCGCTGACCGAAAAGATATTATTTTAGCTGATAAAAACCTCCACTCCTCACTATGGAGTGGAATTCAATTAAGTGGAGCTCGCTGCGAACGATTTGCTCATAATAACCCAGACCATGCTGCGGAAATTTTAGAAGAGGAAGATAAGAATAATAAGATCTTTGTGCTCGAAGGAGTTTATTCCATGGAAGGACATATTGCCAAGCTCCCAGCATTTGTTGAAATAGCAAAGAAATACAAGGTGTTCACTATTTTGGACGATGCTCACGGATTTGGCGTACTGGGAAAAGATGGAAGGGGCACGGCTGATCATTTTGGCATGACCGATGAAGTCGATGTTCTATGTTCGAGTTTTTCGAAATCACTAGCCGGGGCAGGAGGTTTTGTTGCATCAAGCAAAGAAGCAATCGACTACATGAGAAGCCACTCGAAACAGACCATATTCTCAGCAGCCCTTTCACCCGTCTCCTGTGCCTGTGCACAGGCAGCATTAGATGTAATGCAGGATGAACCACAACACCGCGAACGCCTGTTCAAAAATCTCGAAAGATACAGGAGTATTTTGGATAATTTGGAATTAGACACCTGGGAAAGTGAAACTCCGGCAATTCCGATTGTCTTAGGAGAAAAAGAAAAAGTCTATTATTTTTGGAAAGCTCTTCTTGAAAAAGGAATTTATGCTATTATTTCGATCGCTCCAGGAGTACCCCCAGGCAAGGATTTGATCAGGACTGCTATATCTGCTTCCCACACCGATGAAGATTTGGACCGGATTGAAGAGGCAATGACTTACGCGAAGTCTAAGATTTAGAGGAAATCAGTTTTCTCAACTTGAGGAGAATAAGAGTAGACTCTACCCATCTCCCAAATTCTAATGATAAAGGCTTTACAAAAGCTCTGCAAAAATAAGTCCATGCATATTTGTACTGGTCATCTATCGATTGGTGAATCGTTATAGTGCCCCTCCATCTATTCAATAGTAATTTAGTATTTCTATCATTGAATTTTTTTCGACCCTCGCTTGCTCCTTTTATATGAGATACCTCACTGTCATGCACTACATAATGATTTAATCCATTTTTTGTCATGCGAAGGCATAAATCAACATCCTCACATCCATTAACGAAAATCTCGTCAAATGCCCCGTTAAGATGAAAGTTTTTCTTGCTTGTGACACAACAGGCAGCAGTCACTGCTGACCATTGCCTGACCTCTCCTTTAAACGGTCTGCGAAAAAAGCCCTGACCATAATGACATGGAATTGCTTGTGGAGAAAAAACCATACCCATATGATCGTACCTCAAAGAATTTGCCAACCTTTGAACATTACCAACCATTCCCACTTTTTCCTTGGTTTTAAAAACATCAATCATAGGGAGAAGCCAGTTTCCCATTACAAATACATCATTATTTAAAAAACATAAAAATTCGCCCTTTGCCTTTTCAGCGGCAAAATTATTATTCTTTGCAAATCCTTGATTAGTATTATTTAGAAAAATTCGGTACGGGGTTTTCAGGGATAAAAGAAATTCTTTAGTCCCGTCTTTGCTCGCATCATCAACAATTATAACCTCATAAGTAATAAGTCCACCTAGTGTATCTTCGAGCTTCCCCAAGCATTTTTGTGTGTATGCTAACTGTTCGAAAACAGAAATAATAATGCTTACTTTTGGAGCACCCATGCTTACCTCTGTGTCCCTTCAATTACGGCTTCACTAATTGAATTAGCGGTTCGGGTAATATTAAATGCATCCTTGGAGTATCGAATTGCACTTCGTCTTATTTTTTCAAACGACTTGGGAGTTTCCCAAAACTCAGACAATAAATGTACCCACTCTTGGCTTTCAAATGGATTTAAAGAAAAACCGGAAACATCCTCAATAAATGCCTCTGATGCACCGGCAAAACAAGAAGATAGAATGAGGCAACCTGCTGACATAGCTTCGGGAATAACATTGGGTATACCATCCCTGTCTCCATTTCGAGCTACCACTCCAGTGAACAAAAAAACATCCGAGGTTATATAACATTCCCTAATACTCTTCTGTTTTAGGCTTCCCAAAAACTCAACTCTTTCTGTTAACCCTAACCGATCTCTCTCCATGTAAAGCTCTTTTCTTAATGGACCGGATCCTACTATTCGAAGTCGAAAAGGGATACCCAAGTCATTCAATTGACTGGCAATTATAAGTTGATGTAAATATCCCTTTTTTTCGACCAACCTACCAACACTAAGCATTTCTAACCGCTCATTATTTACCAATTCAAATCCTTCACGATTTGGCCAGTAGGCTAAACCGCGACGAATCAGTTTCACTTTATCCTCATGCACACCAAGATCTTTAATTCTTTGCGCTGTCGACAATGAGGATGTTCGAATAAAAGAAGCGGATTCAAACTTTAACCCAAGTATCCAGTCTCCGCCTTTACGAAATACATCATAAGCATGGGCTCCCATTGAAAAAGGAACATCTGTTAACTTGGACAAAGCAAATGCTGCAGTTGCAGGCATGGTAGCCCAAACACCATGGAAAAGAGTATAGTCTTTTTCTTTTATCCGGTGGGCTTCAACTAATGCAAAACCAAGGGCCAAAAATGTCTCGTTCCAGTTTTGGAAATTCGGACATGGTCTATTCCATAACGCTATCAATATATCCTTAAAGACTCTTGGCTTTTTCCAAGCCCAATAGGGAATCCAAAAAAAAAGTGACCACAACCGATATAATGAAAAACGAAAAATTGTCTTCCCTTCCCATTTAGCCGCCCCCTTCCAAATTGAGTACAAATCCGGTTGTAATCCGGTTTCTTCCAAGGCCCTTAATTCCCTCCTGACGAAGGTTTCAGTTGGTCGAGGAAAGGTCGCGTAAAAAAAAGCTACCCTACTCAATGTCTACCGAATTTAGGAAAATATAATTAAGAATTTTGATTGAATTTCACAAACCTTTCGGGAGATTCGGATTCCGATGTATTTCCATTGGATCCATTGCTCATACTTCCCCCACCATTCCTAAAGCTTTTGGCCGAAGTTGATTTCTTTTCATTCACATCTTCCTGAGCGTCGATAATTGGAAAGTAATCAAATGCAAGTTTGATTTCTTCCGCGTGTGCAGTTCTTTCGCCCTCAACATTGATTTCTCCTGTAAAACAAGCAAGTGGATGACGAATTCTTGAAACCTGAACCTTCATGGTAAGTTTATCTCCGGGTTTACAAATTCGTCTACATTTAACTCCATCACAGGATGTAAAAAAGATCGTATTTGGATCAACCTTTGAAATAATTGATGCGTCTTCTCCTTTAAGCAGAAAGAAAACACAAAGTTGCCCAAGTGCTTCAATCATGATGGAGGCTGGGAAAACCGGATTTTCCTTAAAATGCCCTTCCAGGAAATATTCATTCCCAGAAATTTTATATGTAGCGGTTGCTTCCGAACCATCAATTTTCGCAGATTCAAGAAAAAGAAAAGGCTCTTTGTGAGGCATAAGTGAAGCAATTTCTTCAATCCGAAAACTTTTCGAGCGCTTTGGAGGTTCTTCACCCTTGGCTTTGGCATCAAGGTAAACTTTAACATCTCCCAATGTCCTGAGATCACGAAGTTCCTCGTTATCGATGCTCACCATTAAAGTTTGTTCAATCAACATGACAATCTCCAGCATTGTCAAAGAATCCATTCCCAAGTCCTCATACATTCTTAGGGAATCATCACTTTTAGCCAAAATCTCTCTCTGTTCCGGTTCCAGGTGCCTGTCTATAATTCCAAGAACAATTATTTCTATCTTAGAGACATCTTTTTCCTCCCGAAATGCTAAGGCAGCTTCGTAGGTGCCTGCGGGACAGCGTTTGAGCAAATCTCTTAGCTCATCTTGGGTAGATAGTTCGGATTTTGTATCCATAACAGGTTTGGGTGAATGTTTTAGGGGTGATTATTTCTACAATATGTATATAAAATTATGTTTCCTATGTCCACAAACTATTTATTCTGAAATTTATCATGCCTGCCAATGATGAACAAAATACAAAGCCGGTTATTCTAACCTGTGCCCAACCAACGGGAAAATTAACCCTTGGGAATTACTTAGGGGCAGTTCGAAACTGGTCTGAAATGCTAGAGCAGAATGACTGTTATTTTGGTATCGTAGATCTACATGCCATAACCACTCCCTCCCATCCTGCAACTCTTAGACAAAATGTTTATGACTGCGTTGCCCAGTACATCGCCTGCGGATTGGACCCTAAAAAATGCCACCAGTTTGTACAATCCCATGTAATCGGACACACCGAACTCGCCTGGATCCTGACCTGCATAACACCGATAGGAGAGTTGCAAAGAATGACTCAATTTAAGGATAAAGTTGCGAAACTCGGATTTAAAAGCACAGAGAGCACCGATGAAGACCTAAAATTTACTCACGACGGTGCCCGACCTCAGGCATCAATCAATGCCGGCCTTTTATGCTACCCCGTTCTAATGGCTGCAGACATTCTCCTTTACAATGCCGATCTTGTACCCGTTGGGGAAGACCAGAGACAACACCTCGAACTATGTCGCGACTTAGCGCAGCGATTCAACCATCAGTATTCGGAAACATTCTCCATCCCAAAAGGTTTTGTACCCAAAACGGGTGCCAAAATTATGTCTCTGGCAGATCCTAGACGAAAAATGTCAAAGTCTGATAAAAATGAACGGGCAACCCTCTACATTCTCGATGAACCAAATCAGATTAAAAAGAAGATTTCCGCAGCGGTGACAGATTCCGGTTCCGAAATAAAAGCAGGACCGGATAAACACGGAATTGCCAACCTCTTATCCATCCACTCTTCCCTTTCCGGGCAAAGCACGGACGAACTGGAAGAATATTTTCAAGGTAAAGGCTACGGTGTACTTAAATCGGAATTGACGGAACTTATTTCGGAAAACCTCCACCCTGTGCGCGATAAGTACAAGGAACTAATCAAGGAGAAAGCGTATTTGAAAAACGTACTCGCACAGGGAGCATCTACTGCCCAAAAACGGGCTAACAAAATTCTCAGTAAAGTTTACCGAAAAGTAGGATTTCCAGATCGGGAGCGAATTACCTAGCCAGTTAGTTTCACTTTTCGCTTGGTTATTTTAAGAAAAAGAAACATGAACATTACTACCCTTTATTGAAAATATGGATCTAGAAGAAAATAATGAAAGTACAGAGGGCGTAGTTAAATGGCCCTTTTATTTCGCTGCTCTTTTTATTTTAATACTTGTCTTGGGTTTTGCCTATGTACAATTAAAAACAAATGACTTGCTCGATACCTGGCAACTGATCACCTGTATCCTAGCCTCCGGAATTGCATCAATTTTAGTTTTCATCCCACACCTGATCGATCGTTTTTTTGCCATCGCACTTGATCCATCCAAGTTCAAAAATGATGAACTCGAAAGAAAAACATACTTTGACCTCAAAGAAATGCGTGGGGAACTAGAAGCTATTGCTGTCAAAATTGATAAAGTTCCGACCTTAGTGGATAAAATTGTCACTGAGGCAGGGAATAAAATTGAGGTGAACCCAGCGATTACCGACCTAACCAACAACTTGGAGTTGGCACAAAATACTCTTCTTGAAAAAATAAGTGCAGTTGAAGAACTTATCCTCCATCCACCCCTTCTTCCCGAAACCGAACAGTGTGATTCCCAAACCGGTAAAAAGCTAGACTCCCTGCAAAAATCAGTGGATTCAATTACAAAGCAAGCTGAACAACTTCAGGTGCTCATCACATCTATCTCCATATCGAATTCTAATGGAGAAAACACTCCGATAGAGATTGAAGAGGAAATCGATGATCAGAAAGTACTTTCAGATGAAGTCGATGACCTATCGGATGGCCTCGAACTATCTGACCCCGAAAACATAGACTCAGATAATGATGAAGGGTTTGAACAAGACGAACTACCAGAAGATCAATTTGTAGACCCGGAACCTGAAGAGGAAAGTTTAAATGTACTGGATGAATCCGAAATCCAAACAGAAAACCTTGAACCACCTGTCGGTTCTAATCTGCCGCAGACCACGGTTTCAGGTTTACCGAAAGATGAAGACCTAAAAAAAGATCTTTCAGAAAATAGCTCACCTGCTTCCGAAGATAATCAAGGGGATGAAGAAATTATTGATGAACCGGAGGCAGTTTTAAACAAAGAGGTCACAACCGATGAATTACCCATCGAACTGCCCGACCCTGCTGAAACGCTCCGAAAAGTGGATGCCATTCTTCAAGATACTGACCCCACCCAACCACTCGTGCCTGAACCTGAAATCGAGCAGGATAATATCCGAGTAAAACCAGCTTCTGGCACCACATCAGTTATTGCAAATGTGATGATTGGTATTGGCAATAAACCATTCCTTCGAGGCGAAGGCCCAGGCTTAAGTTGGGATGAAGGGGTACCCATGAACTTTATAGAGATTGGAAAGTGGTCATGGTCTCCACCACGAAAAAATGCTTCCTTAACTGTTCAGCTCTACCGGAATGATGAAGACCCTGATCAAAGTGGTAAAATTGAAGTCAAAGCTGGGGATAAAGTCGAGATTAACCCCGACTTTGCTTAAGTAAGTTTTCTGTCCTCCAGCTTTTCAGAAAATAAGGAGTAGATAATTTTCACCCCAGAAAAGACCTCTGACCTGACATACAGGTTAACAGAGACGCCAATTGGTTTAACTATTTTCGGGTGGAGGCTCAAAATCCACCTTTCGGGACGACATTTCTTGGGCCTATTTGCAGTGATTGGTTAAGTAATTAACCTAGGGAAAGAGGACTTAAATATAAGCCTTCCTTAACCATTTTTTTGATAGATTCCTGGACTCGGGGTTTGTCTTCTTTATATGTAACCCCCATCCATCTACACTTTGCTTCCTTGATTTGCACATGAGCAATTTCCTGCTTAATCCATTGATCCACGGCAAAGGGTAAATAAAACTCTTCTTTTGCAGGATCAGAAAGAGTATTCAAAAATCCAACAAAGCTTTTTTCTAAAAATCCAAAAACACCGGAAGGAAAAGCCCATACATTCATGGAAACCAATTCCTCACCAGATAAAACACCAACCTCTCCCATGCTGTTTGTACCAGTGATCGGACTTCCCTGGATACCAGTCCATTCTTCAACATTTTTTAACATTCCATCCTTAGTCCGGCAAACCCCACGGGATACAGCTCCATGCTCGGACATAGTTTCAGCGAGCAGAAAGCCGACCATTGCACAGGACAATTCATCTTTGCCCAAAACCGTTGAAGGCTCTGAGAATTGCCGGTACAGAACTTCAAAGGTTTCCGCTCCGTAAAAA
Source organism: Opitutia bacterium (assembly GCA_018675995.1). Classification (GTDB taxonomy): domain Bacteria; phylum Verrucomicrobiota; class Verrucomicrobiia; order Opitutales; family Seribacteraceae; genus Seribacter. Next base: position 18,250 of record JABGWZ010000153.1, read on the forward strand.
TCATCCGCATTAATAACCGCAAAGGGACACCCTTCTATTTCATTTCTCGCTGCCCATACCGCATGCCCGGTCCCCCAAGGTTTTTCACGAATTACCGGACAATTGAATCCGACCGGTAAATCCTGTTTTTCCTGATAGGCATACCCTACCTCAATCGTTTCTAAGTATTTCGAACCTATTTTTTCCCGAAAAACTTCAGCGATATCCTCGCGAATCAAAAAAACAACCCGGGTAAAACCAGCTTGACGGGCATCGTGTATGGAGTAGTCCATGATGGTCTCTCCGTTAGGACCTACGGGATCAAGTTGCTTTAGCCCCCCGTAGCGGGAACCCATACCGGCGGCAAGGACGAGAAGTGTAGGTTTATTAGAAGTCATTTCGTAGGGCAAAGGATAAATAATCAAGTATATCAGTTACGTAAACTGCCTCCTGACCATGTTGCCTGGCCAAGACCTCCGCCGCACGGCCGTGCCAGAGAACACCAAGGGCAGCGGAAGAAAAAAGATCATAATCTCCTCTGGCAAGCAGAGCACCTATTATTCCTGTGAGCAGATCTCCACTCCCCCCACGGGCAAGAAGGGAACTACCGGAAAATGAATAAGTTCTTTTTCCATTCATCACAATTTGTGAATGAGCTCCTTTAAGGACAACAACCGAGCTTTTTCTTGAAGTATATTGCTCCACTGATTCTGTTTCCTTGAAACGCTCAAACTCACCTGCATGGGGTGTCAAAATAAGCCGATCTGGCAAGGAGATTTTATCCAAAATCTCCGGCCTAAGAGCATCCGCGTCTAAAATGGCAGGGCCATCCCAAAATCCTAACACTTCTCGAACAAGGCTTTGGGTTTCTCCTTCTGCACCCATTCCTGGGCCAATAGCAACTGCTGTCACTTTGCCCAAAAACTGACGAATCTTACCCAGGGCCTCTAGAGCGAGCCCGCCATTTGGAGTTTCGGGAAGAGCCACCCACATAGCTTCAGGTCGCTGGGACACAAAAGAAGCATGGAGCGATTCGGGTATTCCAACCGTAAGCAGCCCGACGCCAGCCTTAAGCGCAGCCTGGGCAGCCATCATCGCAGCCCCTCCCAAGTCCCGTGAACCAGCTAGTAAAAAAAGATGCCCGTTTGACCGCTTATCAGAGATTGTGGGTCGAAGCTTACGTAAGGACTTTAATGCTGATCCACACAAAATATAATTACTAGACTGATGAGCCTCAGAGTAAGGCCTTTTCTTAAAAAATCCAAGATCCAGGTAACGCAGACGCCCCACCCATTTCTGATTTTGGTCAAGCAAGAGGGGTGTCTTGGTAATACCAGTGGCATAGGTAAAATCAGCCCGTAAAGCAGCGTCTTCAAATACCTGCTCGTCAACACCAGTTGGAATATCCACCGCAGCCCGAACACCGATTTCACTCGTGTTATTCAACTCAGAAACAAGATTTGGCAAAGGTTTCCGCAAAGGAAGCTTTCCCTGCATACCAAGGATACCGTCAATTGAAGCCGAGAATCCTTCTTTCTCTACCAAAGCAGAAAACGCGTCACTTACATCATCTTTTCCGAGCAATCCATCAAGAATGGGAGCTTCTTCCACTCTTTTCCCAACTAATTCAATTAAATTCTTGTGCGCACGTTGGCACAAAGGCCGACAATTTCCCCAACTGGAAAGCGGCCAAATTACGGCCCGGGCAGTGGGAATTGTTTTAAGAAAACGTTTGGCTGCTATGAGAGCATCGCCCCCGTTATGCCCCTTGCCAACAAGGACAAGTATGCGGGGACGGTGAGGAATAGTTCTCAACTCGCGCATATCCCTGAGCAAACAATCTCCAAGCGATTCACCTGCCTGGTTCATTGCCTTCCATTCCAGCTCCTCATCTCCATTAAAATAATCTGTTTCAAAGGCGAGTGCCTCTTCGCGAGAAAAAATAGGGTCTACTGGTAAATCCTTCATCTAGTGATCAAAATAACCACAGCGGAAGCCACTGTTTCCAAGTGAGTCAGACTAACAAGTGCTTTTGTTGCACCAATACTTTTCAACAATTCCCCACCCTGCCCACTGAGCTGTACGAAAGGCTCGCCTGCTGTTCCATGAATAATTTCTGAATCAAGCCAACCGAAATCTTTCCCCATTCCCGTGCGGAAAGCCTTGGCCATTGCTTCCTTTGCGGCAAACCGGGTCGCATAAAAAGGGGCAGGCTCTGCCTTATCCCCGCAATACGCCTGTTCCTCCGCCGTAAAAATCTTGTTTAAAAAGTGATCCCCATGTTTATCAATAGATTCTTTTATTCGTAAAACCTCGATCGAATCTATTCCCACACCCACCACATTGCTACCTGCTGGTATTTCGGGCATCGCAATCATCCGTTTAAAAGGGAACGCATTTTTTGCACGGATTCCTGCAGCCCGGTTCGTATGGAGCGTGAAATTATACTGTGCCCGATATTAAACTCGTAAATTGATTCCAGAGTTTTAGCACCTTCCATATTTTCATAATTTATTCCGTGCCCTGCATTTACGCGTAGACCAAGCTCCACCCCGATTCTCATTCCTTCCCGCAGAGTGCTTAACTCGAGTTCTCTTTTTTCCTGATCATACCAGGCCCGGGCAAAACTACCGGTGTGTAACTCAACCCATGGCGCACCGATTTCGGCACATGCTTCCAATTGATCCGGATCCGGATCAATAAACATACTTACCGGTATACCATTCTGAACCAGTTCACGGACCACCTCATTCGCCCGTTCAATATTTCCCCGCACATCAAGCCCACCCTCCGTGGTCACCTCCTTTCTGTTTTCCGGTACCAGGCATACACTTTCCGGACGAATTTCCTGAGCAAGCTGAACCATTTCCAAAGACATCGAAGTTTCAAGGTTCAAACGGGTTTTCTTTTTTTCCTGGTAGCGTATAACATCCTCTACCTGTACATGCCTCCTATCCTCACGAACATGCATGGTTATTCCATCTGCCCCAGCTTCTTCCGCCAACCATGCCATGGCTGCAGGATCTGGCTCAATAAATCCACCATGAATAGATTCTTCATCTCGGTAACGGGCTTGTCGCAAGGTTGCCACATGGTCAATATTTACTCCCAATAAAATCATATCTTTTCAGGAATATCTTTTTTTCAGGAGAAACTCAACTGACTTTGCAGGTCTACAATCTTGCCATCCTCTTCTTTGGGCGAACAGAGTATTTTGCGTAAAAAACGCGGACGATGATGAATGGACGGACCAATCGATTCCAAGGCACTCAAATGTTTAGGCGAACCATATCCTTTATTGGATGAAAAATCGTAAAGCGGAAATTCCCCGTCTAATTCCTTCATCTTTCTATCCCTTGTTACCTTTGCCACAAGTGAACCCATGGCAATGGCAAGGGAGAATGTATCCCCCTTAATCATTCCTTCGTGTTGAAAAGGTAATCTTTTCATGAACCGGCCATCCACACTGACAATCCAGTTATTTTCAGTCTCTAATTTAGAATTAAACAAATTATCTTCCGTTTTCGCCTTCGGTTTCCACAGGCCATTAGATTGATTCGCTACTTGCTCCATTGCTCGACCCATAGCTAAGCAAGTGGCACCCACAATATTTTCTGCCTCAATCTCCTCCACAGATGCCTCACCGGATGCCCAGAACAATTCATTCTTTTCCCCTCGGTCCAGAATTAACTCAAACAGTTCCTCCCTTAACACCTCCTTCACCTGCTTTGAATCATTAATACTTACACAGGCTCTTCGATTGGCCGCACTTTTAAAAAAAGAGGCTGGGAGTAAAACCGCCCCAGCCACAACCGGCCCGGCCAGGCAACCCCGTCCTGCTTCATCCACCCCAACAACTCCCATTGAAGACTTGGTTCTCTTCCGGTCGAAAGTCCATAGTGGATTTACCATTTTAAAAAAAAACCTAGCCCTTACTCCAACTCTTATTCCACTTTGGTTTACTTGGTGGCTTCTTACCCATCGCTTCGTAAGCCGTTTTGAAATGAAGTTTACAAAATTCACCCATCCGTTCCTCCCCCCATTTCTCGTAAATTGATGTTGCTTTCTCCTTGGCCTGCACACCGGAACCTTTGGGTAGATTTCCGCCGGCAGTCTCTTCGAGCTTTTTCATCTGCTGTAACCAGGTTGCACGGGCAACAATCGATGCCGCTGCCACAACCGGATCCTCCTCCGCCTTGGTACGCATTTGCAAGTCGAAGTCTTTCCCTTTAACATATTCCTGAACCAATGGTTGCTTGGTAAACTGATCTAGTAATCCCCAGGCGGGCATTTTTACCTCCAGTGCATCATTGAGCGAACGGCCATGCAACCAAGCTAAAAATTTATTCAAATTACTATCAAACTTTCGGTAAAGTTCATTGTATTTCGGCATGCTTGTGTACGCTACCTTGATCACCACTCCCCGAGTCTCCTTAATTTGCTTGGCCATCTTCATAATTGCACCATCAGTAATCGTTTTACTGTCCCGTATTCCTGCCTCCATCCATCCACGCACCATGTCACCATCTCCAATCACACAGGCAGTCACCACTGGGCCAAATAAATCGCCCTTTCCACTCTCATCCAAACCGGCATGTGATTCAAACCATTCCGGGTTATTGACCTCTTCATAACCTAGTAAAAACTCACCGGTCACTTCAGGTTCTAAAATATTGGCCACAAAATCTTCGGTATTTCGGCCCTGCACCACCAATTTCCCACTTTCGTAGGCCACCACCTTTACATTCTCCCCGTCAAATGCATACCTTGCATATTGAACTGTCCGCGTAGGCCAGTTCCGCGTGCTCAATGCATGACCAAGCTTGTCCATTTGAACACTGGTCAATTTGAGGGTGTAAGATTTTTTTTTCTTTCTCTCCTCATTCCCGAAATTTGAATCTTTACTTGGCATATCTGATATATCAATGTTAAAGACAGTCGAAAAACGCAACCGCCAAGGATGAATAACTTACTCACAAAGCATGCCCTTGAGCAATCATCCAAAAAACAGATTTTTCAAAAAAAACTGCTCGATTGGTATGACCTACAAAAACGTGAACTCCCCTGGAGAACAAATCCAACTCTTTACAAAACTGTGGTATCCGAATTTATGCTTCAACAAACACGGGTATCCACCGCCCTTCCCTATTTTAAAACCTGGATCAAAAAATTTCCTGACTTTATAACCCTCGCTCTTGCCAGTGAAGAAGAAGTTCTAAAAGCATGGGAAGGACTCGGGTACTATTCCCGTGCCCGCAACCTCCATAAACTTGCCGGGATTGCATCCAGCTGGGAGACACCACCGGAAACAGTTAAGGAGTGGATGACCCTGCCAGGAGTGGGTCCATACATTTCAGCGGCGGTCACAAGTATCGCTCTTGGACAAAAAGAGGCAGTCTGCGATGGTAATCTTGTCCGTGTGCTCTCCCGAATCTTCGCCATTAATGAAGTGTTTAAAGACGGAGCGACTGCCCAGAAAAAACTCCAACCCCTCGCCCAGCACCTTATCGATCATATCCGCCCGGGAGACTACAATCAGAGTATGATGGAGCTCGGGGCCACCGTCTGCCACCGACAGTCCCCTCTCTGCCTGACCTGCCCGGCTTTAAGTTTTTGTACCAGTGGTCAGACGGGCAATGCGGAAGATTTCCCCAAAATTCAGAAGAAAAAAAACAAGAAAAAATCAGTTCTGCGCTACTGGGTGGAAAAGAAAGGAGCACTCCTACTCTACACCGACCTAAATTCAAAAATCAAGCTGTCTGGAATTTACGAACTACCACATCTATTACCCAAAAGTATAAAATATGTACCTACTGATGTGGAAAACTTGGGAATTCGAAAAAGAACGATTGGTAACGTGGATCACGAAGAAGAAATTTTACGAATCACCCAGTTCAGAATCGAAAATACCAATCTCGCTGGGGATTATCTTTGGGCGGGCAAAAAAAAGTTGAAGGAACTTACCCTGTCCGGACCACACCGAAAGTGGATTGAGGAAATTACGAGAAATCTAGGCAGTCCGATGAAAGAAAATAAGTGACCGACGCGGAAATTCAATCCCTCGAAATAATTCCTGTATAATCAAAAGTTTTCAACACATCAAAATCAACTTCGCGGGCGATCCGCTTAGCTTCGAGATTCGTCATAAATTCCTCATTGGGCTGGATGCCCACCCTTCCTATATCCAGGCGGTCCGCATCCCAGCAAGTTCCAACAGAAATATTCCCTGGCACTGACCCAGTTGTGTGCGTGCGGCAGGCAATGCATAAGTTTTCGAATTGCTCAGGGGCAAGTGGAACATAATCGGATATTGTACGAATGTACGCCTCGGCCCGCGGACCGTGTTCCAAGTCTCTGTAATCATCCTCTCTTTTAGAATCGTGAAAGAGTGCAAAAAGACGAACCACTTCAAAATCGGCTTTATTGAATTGGCATAAAAAAGCACCGTTCCTCTCCACCCGTTGCCAATGGCTCACTCCGTGGATTGAACTATTGGCAAGTTTGGCTTCCCTAATGACCTTGGAAACAAGAATTTCGATCGATTTATTCATTCGCCATAAAATTGGATACTCGGTCGATTATCCCATCAAATGATCCGTTGGAAAAAAAGACTAACAACACTGGCTTCTGATCAAACGCTTTTGATTCCAATAAATCAGCTAGTTTTTGATTTTCCCGAAAGGCAAATGCCTCCTTCCCCGCCGCTTTGATTCGAAGAACCATTGCTTCTGTATTAATCCTTTCCGCAGGGGGAATCTTATCTCCCCGGTGAACTGCACCCAGTAAAACCAAATCTGCTACAGCGAGAGAGTCTGCAAAGCGATCCTGAAAGACATTGGTGACTGCGGTATTACTTCGGGGCTCGAAGCAGGCAATTATTTTATGCTCAGGCCAGCGCGAACGCATTGACCTAAGCGTACCCTCGATCGCTGTGGGATGATGGGCAAAATCGGATATGACTACGACCTCGCCCCGATCAATCAAAAGTTCCTGCCTGCGCTTTACGCCTTTACATTCAGAATAATTTGGGATGGTTCGCCCGGCAAATGGGTTGGACGCATCAATTTCCTTACCATGACTTGCAGATTGGGCTAGTATAGTACCCAGACATGACATTGCCAAATTGCGGGCATTAAATTCACCGGCCATTTGCCAGCTTACCTTAGTGATGAACAAATCTCGCCAATAAAGGTCAAACCGAACCCCTTCGCGGTCCTCCGAAAATTGAACGATTCGCAAGTCATTCTCCTCACCCATACCAACGGAAAATGTTTTGCACCAGGGAGCAATGGGAAGAGATAAAAGATTTGGATCATCTCCATTTCGTAAAATAAATCCATTTTCAGGCACAATTTTAAGCAGGTGAGCAAAACTACGCGATATGTCCTGCAAATCTCTGAAGATATCCCCGTGATCAAACTCGAGGTTGTTCAAAATAAGAACCCTAGGTCGGTAATGAATAAATTTACTCCTTTTATCAAAAAAAGCGGAATCATACTCATCACCCTCGATCACGAAAGGAGACTCTGCTGAACCGAGCTCATTCCCGGAAGGCAGGTCCAGCGGGACACCACCGACCAAGAAACCGGGATCTTCCCCTAATTGCCTAAGCGCAAAAGAAGCCAATGATGTAGTTGTGGTCTTTCCGTGAGTACCAGCAACCACCAAGGATGGTCGATCTTTAATCAAATCCTCACCAATCAATTGAGGAAGGGAAACAAATGGTATTGAACCCGTGCGAAGAACAAATTCCACCTGTACATTTCCCCTTGAAACTGCATTCCCCACAACCACTCTTTCCGGATTCCATTCAATAAGTTCTTTCTCACTGAAACCCTCAAATAACTTAATCCCAGCTTCTTCAAGCACTTGAGACATCGGAGGATATACCCCGGCATCTGAACCGGCAACCTGATGACCCTGTTTTTTTAACAGAATAGCCACATTTCCCATCGCCGTTCCGCATACCCCAATAAAAAATACCCGCATTCATTTGGAGTTAGGCAAAAATCTCTTTAAGTGGAAGCAAATTCGACATGAAGTTCTTCACAATTTCAAATTTACCTCGACTTGTCCGAGAAATTTAGGGAAATCGATTGAGTATGAAGGAGCAAAATTTAAAAATTTTAGTTATTGGAAGCGGAGGCAGGGAACACACTCTTGCAAAAATATGCACCGCCAGCCCACTAGCGGAAGAGGTCATTGTTGCACCCGGAAACGGTGGAATTGCTAGAGAATTCAAAACTTTACCTCTCAATGTTGAAAGCAATGAGGAAATTTCACAAATCGTTCAAGAGGAGGGAATTGATTTTGTGGTTGTCGGACCAGAGGTACCACTTTGCAACGGAGCAGTGGATGAGCTTAATCGTGCTGGTATTCCAGCATACGGACCAAACCAGTCAGCTGCCCGACTAGAAGGCAGTAAAGCTTTTACAAAGGATTTCCTTAATCGGCACAATATACCTACAGCTTCATACGGCAATTTTCAAGAGGTTGAGCCAGCACTCAGATACCTTTCCACTTGCGCTCTACCCGTGGTTGTTAAAGCGAGTGGATTAGCTGCCGGCAAAGGAGTCCTAATATGCGAAAGTGTTGAAGACGCGGAAGCAGGGATACGAGATATGCTTTCGGGTTCAAGTTTTGGGGACAGCGGAAAAGAGGTTGTCATTGAGGAATTCCTTGAGGGGGAAGAAGCGTCCCTTCATCTCATTTGCTCAGGAGAGAGTTATGTTACCCTGCCCATGAGTCAGGATCATAAAAAGGTTGGTGAAGGAGACACGGGCCTAAACACAGGAGGTATGGGTGCGTATGCACCAACCCGCTTGGTTTCAGCTGAAATGCTCGAAATGTATAAAGATTCGATTGTTGCCCCAACCCTTGCCGGTCTCAAAGCGGATGGGATTGATTTCCGGGGCACACTTTATATAGGTCTGATGCTCACCACTGACGGTGCAAAAGTTTTGGAATTTAATGTCCGGTTCGGGGATCCGGAAACGCAAGTGATTCTACCTTTAGTGGATGAAGATCTCGTACCCGTGCTTATTGAATCTTCAAAAGGAAACCCTTTACCTGCCGAGTTAAAAATTAAATCTCAATCATCAATGATCGTTGTTCTTGCCAGCAAGGGATACCCCGAAGCCTATCCTAAGGGGGAAGTGATAACCGAACCAGATGAAGCTCCTGAAAACTCACAACTAATTCATGCGGGCACTGCGTTAAATGAAAATGGAGAAATTATTACCAATGGTGGTCGAGTGCTAGGTGCTGTTGGTTGTGGTAATACTCTTTATGATGCAAAAGATAATGCCTACGCCCTTTGCGAAATGGTTTATTACAAATCAAAGTACTACAGAAAAGATATAGGACATAATGAATTTTCCAGAAAATAGAATTATTCAACCTTGCCTTTTTCGAGGAAGATAAAGAAAAATATAACCATCGTATGGGAAGAAAAAGCCGAGAGAAAAAAGAACGTCGTAAAGAAAAATTAGTGGTTTTCGTTTGTACTGCTAATGTATGCAGAAGCCCAATGGCTGAGAAACTTTTTGAACAAGCACTGGCAGAATCCAAATCCAAGAATGAAGTAAAAGTTTTTTCAGCTGGAATATCAGCTATGGATGGAGATCAAGCTTCCGAAAACTCCCTGCAGGCTTGCGAGGAGGTCGGCCTTGATCTAACGGATCACCGAAGTGCTGCATTGACACGGGCAACACTAGAAAATGCATCCGCAATTTTCTGTATGACTGAATCTCACAGGGCTTTACTCAATATGTATTTTGAAGTCCCAGAAAGCACATCAATTTTCCTAATGCGAGAATTTACAGAAGACGGCTCAAAAGAACTACCTGATCCGTTTGGCCAGGATATGGATGTTTACAGAGAATGTAGGAATCGAATGCAGGAATCTCTGCCCTCGCTCGTTAACTGGGTTGAAAAAAACCTCTAGTCTTTTACTATAATATTTTATAATCATGTATAATTCAGAAACTGTATCCGCCTCTTCCTCTTCATTGCTCGATGAAACTCCTTTGGCTCAACTTGACCGTGAGATTTATGATGCAATTGAAAAAGAGAAAGCACGACAAAGAACGCATATCGAGTTAATTGCCTCCGAAAACTTCACCCTGCCAGCAGTGATCGAAGCAACTGGAAGCGTTCTCACTAATAAATATGCTGAAGGTTATCCTGGGAAAAGATATTATGGTGGTTGCGAACATGTCGATGTTGCCGAAAGTCTTGCCATTGAAAGAGCGAAATCCCTTTTTGGTGCGGACTATGCAAATGTTCAGGCACACTCTGGTAGTCAGGCAAATACGGCGGTTTATTTTGCCATGCTCCAACCCAATGACAAAATATTAACAATGAGTTTGCAGGATGGTGGGCATCTTACCCACGGACATCCCAAAAATTGCAGTGGTATGCTTTATGATGTCATCAATTATGGGGTCAATCCAGAAACTGGGTACATTGATTACGACTCAATTGAAGAAATCGCCAATCGAGAGTCACCCAAATTGATAACCGTGGGTGCATCCGCATACCCGAGAACTATTGACTTTGAAAGAATGGGTAAAATTGCCAAAGGATGCGGCGCCCTACTTCTTGCAGATATTGCTCATATTGCCGGATTAGTTGCCGCCGGTCTTCATCCATCACCTGTCCCACACGCCGATTTTGTAACCACCACCACACACAAAACTCTTCGTGGTCCAAGAGGGGGTTTAATCCTCTGTAAGGAGGAGTACGGAAAAGCAATTGACTCAGCCGTTTTCCCCGGAAACCAGGGTGGACCACTCATGCATGTGATCGCAGCAAAGGCGGTGTGCTTTCGTGAAGCGGCCAAACCATCCTTTAAGGAATATCAACAACAGGTAATCAACAACTCATCTGCATTTGCTCGTGCATTAACAGAAAGAGGATTCCATCTCGTGAGTGGAGGGAGTGACAACCATCTGATGCTTCTTGACCTAAGACCATCTCATCCCGATCTGACTGGCAAACAAGGACAAATCGCACTGGACGGTGCAAACATTACTCTTAACCGAAACACTGTCCCAGGAGAGACTAGGAGTCCCTTTCAAACAAGCGGTCTTAGAATTGGAACGCCTGCGGTCACCTCAAGAGGAATGAAAGAGGAGGATATGGAAAAAATTGCTGGGATAATTGCCAATGTCTTAAATGATCACCAGAATGAAGAAAACATTTCTGAAGCAAAAAATAAGGCACTTGATCTTTGCGAGCAATTTCCTTTACCATATTAGGTTCAATCCTATTTTTTAATCCAAAATCAGACATTTATGAATAAAAAGCATTCCA
>JABGWZ010000242.1 GCA_018675995.1 Opitutia bacterium
GGGTCCATGTCGACCAAAAGCGGGGGTAGTCCAAAAGAGGCTAGGGCGGCGCCTAGATTTATGGTTGTGGTTGTTTTTCCCACACCCCCCTTTTGGTTTGCAATGGCTATTGTGGTGGCAGGCATAAAGTATCTAATTTATTATAACGGAAAAATTTACTGTCGAGTAGGAAAAGAGATTACCGTATCGAAACTTGGTTATTTTTTTTAATTAAAGAAAGTCCGAACTTTATTTTTGGCATGCTAGATATTCGGTCAAGCTTTTGATCAAATTCAAAAATTGACCACTGTGCCGAATGTAGACCAGCAGCAATTGCCAATGGACTGGCACCTCCTAACCTTGGATTAATCTCAATAAGATGAAGCTGTTGATTTGAGTCGACCATAACTTGGGCGAGTACATGACCTTTTAATCCAACCAGCTTTGAAAACATAATACATAATTTGTCAGCCCAGTCTTTATTTTCAAAAGTCGTACTTTCATGTGATTCTCCATCTATCACGAGTTGGCGCCACCTTAAAACTATACCATTAGGCTTTCCTGATTTATCGATCCATGTCTCGGCACTAAATTCCTTTCCTACCACTTGCTGCTGAAAAATGGGATCATGTAAAGAACTTGCAAACTCAACCGCTTCCTCTCCGCTCAAGTTTAATCCTAGTGCTTTGGATCCAGTTCCCCTTCTTTCTTTAACCACAAACTTATGTTTTTCATCGAATTTAGCATTTAAATTTACCGTCGTTTTGATGGCAGGTATTTGAGCATCGCTGAAGAACTCACTAAATTGTAATTTGTCTTCGCAAAGTGCAATCGCTTGGGAGGATGAAACCATAACCCCAATTTTATTTTGATCTAGGAATTGTCGATGCTCAGCCCAGAACTTGAGTTCACCATCGCGTGTGGGAATAATAAAACTGATTTCATTGGCTTTTAAAAATAAAAGCAGAGATTGTCGGTTAAGTTCATGAATCGGGGGCATTCTAGAGAAATGACTAACAATAGAGGCACCAGGGCAATTTTCATCACTATCTGCACCTATTAAACGGAAATTTTTACTTATCGACCGTACATCGTTTTCGATTGCGTGAAAAAGAGCAAGTTTTGAAGCTAAACTGGAAAGTAAAATATTGATGATTTATTTTGGGGAATTTTCAGATTTAACAAATTCCGAATGTAAGCAAGATGCAAGAATAGCATCCACCCAATTACTATCTACGATTGTGTCCTGTCTCAGAATTCCTTCTCGGGTGAAACCGGCATTTTCGATCGTTTCTACATGATTTTTCCGGTGAGAATAGGCATATGTACTTATTTTATTAAGACCAAGTTTTTCAAAGGCACATTTTTTAATGAGCTTAAGAAATGTTTTGCACTCAATGGAGTATTGATCCGTATCTTTGGTTCTGTTGGTATCGAGTAAAAAAGAAACTTCTCCTTTTAAGTTTGTCCAATTTAGGTGAACTAGCCCCCCATATCCGATCAGGTTGTTATTAAAAGTGTAGCGCAGAAGAATTTGTTTTGGGTTTTTATCAGAGAAGCTGGGTTCTATAACATTTTCAAAGTAAGATCTTTGTTCGTCTTTGCTAAGTATATTTGACTGTCGCAGTGCGGAAATTTGTTGATTACGCCATAACCTGATGGGTTCTGCATCTTCCAGTTTGATCGAACTAATCGCGTATTCTCCGATATTTTCATGAAAATCGCCCAAAATTTGATATCCCGTCTGGTTCATTAGCCTTTTTCTAAAAATAAGGCTAGGCACTCAAGCACCCGGTCCTGCTGCTGCTCTGATAAATTAGGGTACAATGGAATACTCAGGCAGGATTCAAAATAAGTTTCTGCACCGGGTAAGCTCATCGAGCCTATTAAATTTTGATAATACGGATGACGATATACCGGAATGTAGTGAATTTGAGTAAAGATTTTTCTTTCTTTTAAAAACTTGTAGGCTAAATTTCTGTGTCCTTTTTCAAGAAATTGAATAACATATATGTGCCATGCGTGACCGTCTTCATAGGGTGGGGGACTAATATATTTGTTGAACGGTTCTTTACTAAGTAGTTCATCATACCTGCGGGCAATCCTTCTTCTCTTGGAAAGGAAATCATTTAAGCGATTGATTTGAGAATGACCTAGGCTAGCCTGCAGGTCGGTTAACCGGTAGTTCCATCCTAGGTCTTCCTGTTCGTAGTACCAGGGCATCTCATCTTTGTCATCATAGGGTCGGTTGATTCCATGGCTACGAAGCCTGGCAGCTTTTTCAGCCAACTCCGAATTATTGGTAAGAACCGCACCACCTTCACCGGCGCATACATGTTTTACAGGGTGAAAACTAAGCGTTGATGCAAGGGCAAACTCTCCGCTTGCACTAAAGTATTTATCATCCCCGATATCATTCTTTACCCATGCACCTGGGGAATGAGATGCGTCTTCAATGAGGATGAAATTATTTGCTTTAGCAATTTCTGCACACTTAGGAAGTGGGGCCACCCGACCGGCAAAAGATACAGAAGCAATTATGTTAAGCTCTTCTTTTTGTGAATCTGGTATCCCTCTGATCACTTCCTCAAGTGAATCGGTGCAGATCAGGCCAGTTTTTGGATCTACATCGCAGAACTTAACTTCTGCCCCCTGATAGCGTAGAGCATTGGCGGTGGCAGCAAAAGTAATTGCAGGAACTATACCCAGACTTTTTGCGGTAATACCGGCAGCTGAATATGCAAGGTGCAGGGCTGAGGTTCCGCTTGAGCATGCGATGGCATGTTTTACTTTAAGAGTTTGCTCGATTGCATTCTCAAAGTCCCTAATTTTCGGGCCCTGCGTAAGGAAATCGGAATTCATGGTTCTTGTTACCATGTCAATGTCATCCTTGTTTATACTTTGCCTAGAATAAGGGATAGGATCCATAAATTTAAATAATCAAATAAGTCTCTTTTATCCAAGTCGAATCGAATAAAATACATCAGTCTTGCTCCTCAGGAATTAGAAGGTAGAGTTTAGTTATGAAAGTTGTTGGTTCAGTCATTGCTCGGTTGGGAAGTAAACGTCTAACTTACAAAAATCTATTACCTTACAAAGGAGTACCTCTGGTTTTACATGCTATAACAAAGCTAATAGACTCCAAGTTGTTCGATCAGGTTGTACTTTCCACTGACAGCGAACTTATTGCCCGTACCTGTCTGTTAAGTAAAGTTGAAGTTCTTTTTCGTCCGGATTCTCTATCCACAGATGATATTCCATCAATACCTGTTTTTCAACATATCATTGAAAATTTCCCCTGTGATATTCACCTCAATTACAACTGTAATTTTCCAGAATGTGATCAAACTGTTTTTGAAAAAGCGATTGAAATTGCCAATGAATCTGGAGAATCTCTTTCCAATCCATATGCAGTTTGGGCACAGACTAAAGAATGCCTGGATAATTATGGTGATCCTTTCCAAATAACTGCCAGTCAGTTTGTTGCGAAGAGTGTGCATCCGTTAGATATCCATACAATGGATGACCTTTTAGAGGTTCACCGTGTAAACCAACCCACATTTTCATGGTTGGAACAGAAAAAAAGTTAAAATTTAAGTAAAGTTTTATGAAAATGGTCGATTATAGATGTTGATTAATCATTTCATGAACAACTTAAAAACAAAACACTTATTAAGAACCTCATTTATTTTGGGATTTCTTTTATTCACTTTCAAAGTATCAGCTATTGATACCAAGCGGTTTGACGCTCCGCCATTGGCCCGACCAGAATACCTAACGTTTTCCCAACCACAGGAACTGCGCTATAAATCTACCGCTCCTAGTGTAGACCGCCGAAAACTACTGTTACCAAGTGACATGAAGATTGTCACCGTGACCGTTGTTTCTTCGAATGATACAAACTCATCTGCCAACTCGCAACCTGGTTTCCCATTAATCGGTAACGAAGACAACAGATCATCATCACAACCTGCTTATCGTCCATTGTCTGCTTCACCACTGTCAAACCCTAACCCGGTACTCCCACTATCCGATCCTTTTGGTGGGATGAATACTACTTCAGTAAATAGTACTGATGAATTACTTCAGGTTTTTGAAACCCCCGATTTCGATACTTCCCGCTCGAGAATGCAGAATATTCCTTTTGTTCCACCCTACGCCGTTACACCAGACAGCATGAGGATGACTAACCGAGCAACCTACAGAAGGATACAGAGATGAACATAAAAATAATTAAATTTAGATTTTGCCTTTCGATATTAGTTTTTATCGCATTTTTGGTTTCTTCAACCCACGGTCAAAGGGAACTAAAGTCTATTGACGAGGTAATAAATGGAATTGATTCGTTATTGGGTGATATTAAATCTACTCAACCTGTCCCCCAAACAACTGTCGAGCAAGCACCTATACCTTATTCTAATGTGGAAACCGATTCAGTTCCATTTCGTGTAAATAATGAACTGATGCCGGATATGTTTTTGGAACCAAAGCAGGAATCTGTATCGAACCCATTGCTCGAACAACCATTAAACCTCGATGATGTTAATCCATCTGTAGACATCACAAATCAGGAAGCAAATATACCATTATCAGGTTTTGATTACCGGCAGGCTTCCATTGAAGAGCTATTAAAAGAAGTTGAATCACTTGATTTACCAGCATTTGAAGCACCTATGCCAAGACCTTCAACTACTGATACAGGTTCTGCACCCGATCCAATAGAAGATGTTAAACCCACTGAGTTACTCCCAAAGACAACTGAGATTGAAACAACTCTGTTTTCAGACCCTGTTGAGGAACCGAAACCGGTTGTGGTCGAAGATTACCTTGTTCTTGGAGAGGTCATTGATCATGAATTGAAAGAAGATATAAGGGAAGCCATTCTAGCAACTAGGAGAGCTTCCGGTGGCTCGAATAACCCTTATGTTACCCGTTCTGTTTTTAAAGCAGCTTCCTTTTGTAACCGTGTATTAGGGCGACTTAATGCTCCTCATCATAAACGCTACCGGCGGGATGTTTTACTTTCTTTAATTAGTATGCATGAGCGTAACCAAGCGTGGGTTGATGCGGCAAAATCTTACGAAAGGTATTTGGAAGAGTTTGCTGCTGATGATGGTTATCCTCATGAAGACCATGAGGATGCACCTGGTATCCCCGACTTGAAAGCCGCCCTTGGGTCCGTTGAAAAATGGCTTGAAGGGAGAAAGAGGGGAGCACCCACAATTCCTGAGACTCATATTCGGGTAGGGAAGATTTATCGAAACCTTGGAGCACACAGAATGGCGTTCAATAAATTCTATGACGCAATTAACGCCACTCTTACCTTACCGCAAAACCCTGCTTTTGAACTGGCAGATAGAAAAAGGGGAGAAAGTTTTGAAAGTCGAATGGACGCGGAGTCAAATCAGGCGATGTTTGAAATTGCAGAAACTTTCATGGATTCAGAAGATTATGATAATGCGATTAAATTCTTTGATCGCTTGTTACAGATTGAACAAATGGTAGATTCTGACCGCAGTGTTGTTCGTTTCAAGAAGGGAGTCGCTCATTACAGAAGGGCAAGGGAAAACCTGACAAAAGAAGAGCGAAATCTTCGCCTTCCTCCTGAGCAGCGTCAGGAAAGGGAAGTTAATTTTGACGAAACCCCCCGGGCTGATTTCGCTAAGGTTAAGGAGTCACTCCGTGGATACGGTACCCTTTATCCACAAAGCCCTTATGTCCCCGAGGCACACTACCTTCTTGCTTTAACTTATGAGCAACTTAATCAAGATGAGGAATCCGTGGCTGAGTTACTTAAACTACTTAAAGAAGCTGACTTTAACCCGGAATTAATTATTTCCAGGGAACAATCAAGGACTCTTAGGGATCGCGATCAACTTGCACTTAACAAACTCAAGGGAATTTGGAACTTTTGGAAGAAGAAAACCGGAAATTATTTGGCCAATAAATTCTTTGAGGACAACGAGTATTTCAACGCTTACCGGATTTACACTGCATTGCGAGATGTTGACCGTTCCCCGTCCTGGCAGTTGCCAATCCTTTATCAAATCGCTCTTTGCGAAGAAAAGCTTGGAAACTATGTACAGGCTATGGAGACCTATACATCAATAGAGGAGTACATCAATTCCGAAGAGGATGCCCGCGAAGGAATGGTAAACAATGAATACCTGAAGTTTGTTTATGGAATGGTTAAATGGAGAAGAGATCAACTCGAAGACACCCGTTCGATTCGTCAGGCGGTTAACCGCTATGGCATTTACACTGTCCCTGGTAAGAGCAACTCTGGACTTTGATCCTGCACTTTTGGGAAAAGCCTACGGCCATTTCTTTTTAAACCATTGCCAATTCAAGTTGGGTCTTGTAAATCCTAACTAATGGACCCTAGAGAGATTATATCATCGCACCTCACGCTTTGTGATGAAGTTTATCAATTACTCTTGGAGGAAAACACCTGGTTGAAGACCGAGAAAAGTGCACCCACTATGGATTTTCTTAACCGTAAAAAAGCAATTCTTCCCAAATTGGATGAGTCGCTGGTTCTTTTTAAAAAGTTAAAGCCAGAGCTTTTCGACCCTTTTGATGATACTAAACAACTTGTTAAGGACTCTCACTCTAAGTTACTGCAAATATTTTATGTGGACCGGGAAAACGAGGACCTACTGATCAAGTTGAATCAACCCCATGATCGGCAAACATTTAACCGGTTTACCACACCTCCTGAAGAAATTGATAAAATTCATCAGAAACCGACTGAAGAACAACAAGGCACGGATGAAGGTGCTGGCGGTGATCGAACACCAAATTCGGCTTCATAATAAATAAGAAGTGGCGGAAGGAGAGGGATTCGAACCCCCGGAGCCGTTTCCGGCTCAGCGGTTTTCAAGACCGCCGCATTCGACCACTCTGCCATCCTTCCTGACCGAAAGATCAACTATTACAGAATCATTTGAGAAGTTGCAAGATGGGAAATCGTAAAAAGAGAATTCTTTGTAATGAAAGATTAAGCAATACTTTCTGATGTCGCAAATCTTCCAAGCTTTAATTCTATTACTTGAAAATTTTAACATCATTAGTTAGCTAATCTCATAAATAATTAAATAATCATTAGTTTTCCTAGTCGTTTAAGCTATATTATTTGGTCGACTTGACACTATTATTTTTTAGTGCTTTATTGAATTTATGTTTGGGAAAATAATTCGACCTGTCCTTTTGCTTCAATGTGTTATTGTGTTTTTCGTGTCTCCAGAATCGGCATTTAATGAAAACAATGTATTCAATGAGCTTAAATTTTTGTCTACTTTGGGAATTGTGTTGATCTTTCTATCCTTCTTTTTAGATACGAGAGAAATGAATTAGGTGCGAAATAAAAGAATTTAATTAACAGAATCTTAAAGTAATTAAAATTTAGCTTATTGAGTTCTAGATTCTATGATTAAAATGAGCGACGATAGTCTTTAACATTCTAGAACATTATTTGCTCCAATGGCTGCACTGATTTTATCCATCTGATATGCGGCGATTTTCAAAACGGGGAAATTACCCAAGATAAATTTTAAGGAAAAACTACTGCTTTATACGCCGAGCACCAATTTGAACCGATAAAAATCTATTCGTACCATAAAACCAAATCAAAAAGATTCCAATTAATGTAAGTTATTTATAGCTCTAAAAAGAGTGGTTTACATTGATTGAAGCTCCCGTATCCAATGCCTGATAGCTAGAGGATTCTCCAAGGATTTCTTTTCCCAGCGAGTTGGTGTCCATAAGAGAATAGTTTGAGAATACCTGTAATCCAACCCAATCCCAAATCTGCCAGATTAGGCTAATACCGGCAAAATAAGTCAGATCCACACGCCCATCTTGAGTGTTTTTCAAGTATTCAGTCCTATTAATTCCGAGACCCGGCATAAATATTATCTGTCCATCTCTCCCCATCGTATGAATTAGGTTAAAGTTTAAGGTCGCTTGGATATTGTCACCGTCATCGGGAAAAATATTATCCGCTACAAAGTTAATTTCCCGTATTGTTTTCGAATATTTAAGTAATGCATCCAACATCAGAAAAGTGTTATCGCTAAAGGAATGTATTTTTTGAAGGGAAATGGAAGGGGATACTGAATGAAATAATTTATCCCCAGTGAACTGACTGTGTAAAAATGTGTACTCTAAGCCCGTGGTAATTGCGAAGTCATGGGGAAGGTAAAAGTTCAGCCCACCTTTAACCATGCCAAAGCGATAGTCGAGCAGGTCATTAACTGTCTTCTCGCCATAATTTGCCCATTGCATAAGGAAATCAAGCCTTGGGATCAGGGTCAGGTATTTCCCAGGTTCAAAAGGTCTGGTTTCGACCGAGGTTCCAACAGAATTTTCCCATACTACTGAGTCGAGTTCTGCCTCTTTGGTACGCATAACATTATCTGTAAAGTAAGCTCGAGAGCCTCCAAAAACACTTAGATTAAGCAACTGTATTGACTCGGAAAGCGAATCTTCGCTTATGGGCATTTTTTGCCTCATTTCATGATTCATTCCGTGCTTATAAACGAGGGAACCGAGTGGTACTGATCGGGGACTTAGTTGATAGGGAGATAAGCCGACCCAGTTACTTTTCTTAGTGCTTTCACTCGTACTATTCTTTTCAAGGGTAGACTGGGGAGATGGTCTGATAAGGATATTCTCTTGGGGGTTAGCTTTTTCTATGCCAGGGGGAGCCGATACTTCCTGGTTGGAACTATCCTCATAAGTCTTCTTATTTTGTTGTTTAACTAGATTGAAAAAACGGGCCTTGGTAGAGCCCAGAGGCTTGGCATTAGGTGCAATTTCTAATGCAGTCTTTCCCACCCAGTCTCCCGAATTAGTAACAGGTCGAATTTCTCCGACTAAGGGCAGGCAAAAGCTGAAAATTAATGAAAGATCTCTGACAATTTTCATAAAGAGTGGCGAAGAAAAAATCTTTTAAGGACGGTTAATTTTACCAATCTTTATGTTGTTTCCGAACTGATCAAATGCTTGCCTGTTGTGGAGCAGGTTACCACCGGATCTGACATTTTCGATAAAGTTAACTCTTCCAATTTGTTGGGCAGCTGGAACTGCGGTTCCAAAGTTTGGATACTTGCCCTGAATGGGCCCTTTTAAACTATTTAACCGAACAGCTGCATTGGCTGGGAAGTTAATATTTCTTAGCCTTACTGTGGTTGCCTCCATTAGTATATTGGAAACATTCCTGGTAAAGTTTAGACCATCCACCTGCAAATTCCTTCTTGCCTTCACTGTGGCTTCAGCGGAAGCACCGAGTGTGCCCCCTTTTATTTCAACATCCCGCAGGCTACGGATGCTTACTCTTTTTGAACCTGCAACGTCAACATTTTCGAGGTTTATATCCTGCCTGCTGGATACTGTTAGATCGCTGGTTGAAGATTTTATTATGGTTCCAATGGGAATTTCCAATTCTCCGCCACTTGCAATGATCAGATGGGTATTTTCAGTATTCGGTGTTTCCCACTCAATATTACCCTTAATTATAAGTTTTTGATCACTACTGATTACTAGATTTTTAACGGCACCCGTAAAATACGGAGCCAGTGATTGTGATTTAGTAACAACAATTTGATTCTTACCTCCAATGAAATTGGTTTTTCCATAAAGAAGGGAGTCATTTTCAAGTTCCTTTATCAAACTTACTGCCGTCTCGTAAAATGGATTCGTTAAAACCTCATCCCCTGAAAGCAAAGTAGGAGCACTTGATGTTTCCCAGTCATAGTCTTTGAGTAATTCACTGGCTACTTCTCCGGTTCTTATCCAGCCCTTGGTTATTGCACCCCCTGAAAGAACGAGGATTTCTTCCATAATTTCTGACTGATCGAATTCCTTTAAATGTTCGCTTAGTAAAAGAGTGTCAAAATCAGTTGATGGCAGATCTGGAGCATCGGGAAGATTGGTAACACTAGACATGCCAAGATCAGCTTCTGAGAGTGCATTACGCAGGAGTGCCTCATCAATTTGCTGATTTAATCCGGCGATAATTGCAGAGTTATCAAGTTCAAGAATTTTTTCTCTCGTTTCTTTTGAGTACCTAAAAAATGCATTTGCCTGTGGTGTCGAGAAACTCTTCATCGAAAGTAGTCTTTTTACCACTGCTTGATCTTCTCTCAGGATAAGTGCCTGCTCTCTTTGTCCAAGCTCGAAGAACCGGTTGGTTTGCTGATCATTTAAACCAAATTTTGCTAACCTTGTGCTGAATGGGCTAACTTTTGCAGTTTTCCTTGCCTGCTGGGCATCTGTGTTGTTTTCAAGTGCGCTTTGCTTTGCCTCTCTATTTGTGGATGGCTGATTTCTTTTCTCCATCACTGCTTCCATTTTGGTGCTCTTTTGAGGACTGCTAGGCGCGGTAACTGGTTCTCCGGAAGGTGGTGTATCGGACGGTACATCCGTAGGTATATCAGTGGGTACTTCACCCGGAGTTTCAGACGGCGGTTCCCCGGATACACTTTGTTCACTTGTTGAATCCTCGGGTGGGGGAGGAGGGCTCTCCTGTTCGCTTTGGTCAAGTACGGGGTCGGAGTCATCTTCAAGGATATCGGGTTCTTCTGCGATGTCCTCCACTAAATCCTCTACTGTTTCCTCCATGGGTTGTTCACTGGGCACGGACTCATTTTCCTGAATATCCTGTTCATCCTGATTATCAGGTTTTTCCTCCTCACTGCTAGGTTGTTCATTTGGTTCAGGTTCAGATTCCGGTTCTGGAGCACTTTCAGTCTCAATCGCAGTAACCACAGTTTCCATGGGTACATTTTCTGTTGCCTGAGTTGCGGATTGATTAGTGGTTGAAATAGTTTGTGCGGCAACTGGATTTAAAGGCCGTGGGGTTGCAACACCGGAATTGGACACACTCAGTCCACCTCCCTGACTTACGTTAACCGGTTGTCCTCCTGGCGTGGTGAATGCGACAGTGGATTCGGTTACATCCAATTGTACACCTTGTGTTGGACTTGTAGCCATTTGAAATTCCGTACCCCTTATCCCTGCCACACCTACAGCTGAACGGATCTCAAAGCTGGATTTCTTATCAAGCTTCTTGGTTTTAACAACCAGTGAACCAATATCCAAATCAATTTCGATATTGGAAGGGCTCGGTTCCTCTTCAAGGTCCCCTAAAGTTTTGCCCTGCGGATCAAATGGAACCTGCTCGAAGGAGCTTACTTTCATCTTTGTATTCTCGGTCAAAGTCATCAGGGTTCCATTACTTAGTAGTAGGACCACCTTACCATCCTGCCCGGTCATTATGTTGTGATCGATGGGTACATTCTTACCGGTAGTAAAAACTGATCCATTTATATTTAATCCCTGAGCGTCTGAAAAACTTACATCCCCTCTTTTTTCGACCAATATAAGCGCACCCTTGTTATTTTGCCCACTTACAATATTGGATAACCCGGCACATACCATGCATAGTATGATGGTGATCGAGAAAAGGTTATGTTTGAACATATGCATAATTATGGCTGTTCCCCGGTTGAACCATTTATTTCATCAGGGTCAATATTTTCATTTCCCCTTTGTTCATGGTCTATAACTAACCATCTTGAATCCGCATACAGATAGAATAAAGACTGTCTATTATGCTTCCCGTAGAAATAGAGCCAAGAATCATATGTGTAAGAGTGCAAGAATGGATATCTGTCTGCATCCGTCCACAACCAACCCAATTGATCTTTCCAAATCCATACACCATTTTCTGATCCCGGACTCGGATAGACCCAGCCCAATTTTTCGTGCATAATCCATCCGGAATCCTTGGATTTATAATACGTTCCAAACCATGAACTTTTCCACCAGTTTGGAGTATTCTCAACCGGTGATCCATCAAGCCAGTCAGAACCTGTATTGGTCTTATCAAGCTCAAATACCTCTTCCAGACCCAGTCCCATACCTTCATTATTTTCTGCATATGCAATGTAAAAATACTTCCCACCATTTGGGTCGGATTGAATAACTGAATTAAACTGATTCAATAAACCACCACCTGCACCCATTCTCATAACCTTAGGATCATCAATGGATAGGATTGGACTTCTGGAAATCAGGAATCCACGCTCCATGGTCAGAAAGTCCCCACCACGATCAATGATTGAACCCCCCAACCTGAGCATTCCATTTATTTGATTATTTGCGGCACCAGTTTCTACAATGGGTACAAAAACATCCTGAACATTTACAATGAATATCTTTTGCATCATCTCACCATCTGTATCCACGACTCGAATGGTCAATTCATAGCTTTCTGCCTCTTCAAAATCGAGTGCTCTGGTTGTTCTGAGCACACCATCCTGTGTAATATAGAAAGGTGCAAATTGACCACTGCCTAATTGCTGAACCACTTGATAATTTAACTGATCATCATCCGGATCAGATGCATTAAACTCGCCAACAAATGAACCTGCCGGTTTATTTTCCACAATTTCCAGATTTGTAACCGCCTGTAAATCTTCTGGAGCAAAATTTGACCAATCATAAGGCCAGTTTGGATTAGAGGAAAATGATTTGTGTATTGAACTTTTGTATTTATCAGAAAGGGCTGGGGTGTTTGCAAACATATCGGGCATGTTTGTGAAAGCAGATACATTCCAGTTGCTAAGGTCTTGGTTGAATGAAGTGGCATCTCGAAACATATTTCCAGTGTTCCAAACCTTATGCATAACTCATTTGCCTA
>JABGWZ010000161.1 GCA_018675995.1 Opitutia bacterium
ACATTGGTCAAAATAATCGTAAACGCACTTTCAACTGTGGCATTCTGATCATCCTTTGCCTGTACACGAATTGAATAGGTTGATGCATTACTCTCATAATCAAAGGTAGCCTCCGTTTTCAGAGTGCCGTTCGTATCCAATAAGAATAGAGAGTTATTTCCATCTCCAGTACCACTGACTAAGTAATAAGTAAGAACTCCCCCTTCAGGGTCGGTGGCATTGAATTCTCCAACCACAGTCTGCAGGGCAGCATTTTCCACCATGGTTAAGGCAGAAGTTGAATTTAAGTCCGTAGGGGATTGGTTTGTTTGAACAGTGTTTTTAAAAGCAACCCGGAAGCCAATATTTGCATTACGTGTATCCGAGGAGTTGCTAGTGCGTTTAGCAACACGAAGTTGAGGAATGCCTGAATTCCATGATCCACCGCGTTTTGTTCGATTAAAACCGGTTAATGGACCGGATGGATCAACCTCCGGGGTACCGGTTGGATAAGCTTCCTCGTACCAATCCTCTGTCCATTCAGCAACATTACCAAGCATGTCAAAGAAGCCCCAAGAATTCGCTGAGTACTGTCCAACATTAACTGTTTCAGCAATACTACTGGCATAGTAATTAGCGAGGGTGGAATTTATATCATCTCCCCACGAGTATACTGTTGTCGTACCCGCACGGCAGGCATATTCCCATTCGCTTTCTGTGGGTAAAACATAGGACCAACCGGTTGGAATACGGGTGGATTGCTGGGCATTAAGCCGGGTAAGGAAAACCTGAATATCGTCATATGAAACTCGTTCCACTGGTCGGTTTGCATTATTTGCCCAACTACTTGGAGTGGCATTAAGATCTCCACTGACACCAGTCATCACTGCCTCGTACTGTGCTTGTGTAACCTCATACTTACCCAGGTAAAACCCTTTACTAATCGACACATTATGCTCGGTTTCATCAGCATCTCTGCTTGGTTCTATGGTTGGACTGCCCATGGTAAATGTTCCTGCATCCACCCAGATCATATCCATAGTAACCGTGGAATTTAAATCAGGAATATGATTAACAGTACCTATTTGAAATTTTTGATACATTCCAGAATGTGCAGTGCAGTAAAAATAGAAATCTCCTGAATAATCAAAGGGTATGGACAGGGTAATTTTTGATCCGTCACTGCTGGAATTAAATGGACCACCTGTTACATGTGCAGAACTGGTGTCCCCATAGCTTTCACCAATCATAAAGGGATGATCATCGGATACTCCGGAGGCAACAAATTCGTAATTTTTCCCCCTATATAACTTAGTGGTGTTATTAAAATCCGGGGTATTCCCACTGCCATCAGTAAAATTATAATATGGCGAACTGCCCTGCCCTCCACTCACTGTGTAAGATTCTTCTATATTGTCAGTCACATCATCCATTAGATAAACAATAAATGAACTCTCAACTGATGCATTGTACTCATCGTTTGCCTGTACACGAATGGAATAGGTTAATGCTTCAGTCTCGTAATCAAATGATCTCTCGATTTTCAGGGTTCCGTTGGTATCAAGCATGAAAAACTGATTATTTCCATCGCCCTGTCCACTAACCAAAGAATAGGTAAGCACGCCACCTTCCGGATCGGTGGCATTAAATTCACCAATAATTGACCCAGTTGGTTGGTTTTCCACAATTGCTAATGTGGAAACAGTTCGGAGGTGACTTGGCGACTGATTTGTTAAGGTAATTGCAAAGACATTTTCAACAGTAGTATTATGTTCATCCTTTGCCTGCACACGGATCGAGTAATTTGAAGGGTCTGTACTAAAGTTAAAAGTGGCTGCTGTTTTAAGAGTTCCATTACTTTCCAACTGGAATAACGAATTATCCCCATCCCCTGTACCTGCAACTAATTGATAAGTCATCAACCCTCCGTCCGGATCGGTGGCATTCAATACACCAACAATTGAACCAACAGACATATTTTCAGAAATAACCAATGCCGATGAGATATTTAAGTCTTTAGGAAATTCACCCAGTACGCCTGCCCCATGATAAGTATACACCAATTGCCAATTGATACCATCTGAGACTATGATTGCAGATGGTGGTCCACCAACATACTGATAAAGCAGCAAATAATCCTTTGATCCAATATCTTTATTTGTACTTTTCAGAAGAACATTGGGAGATTTTGAATGAATTACATACTCCCTTCCTTTGTTATTAGCAGCAGGTGGTAAACTAATTTCTTTAAGTGATTCATTTCCATCTACAAAAATATAACTTTTTGAAATCGCAATGAATTCTCCCGGGTCGATTGGTGGTGGGATCGATGAGTTTTGGTCATCATTCCCCACAGATGTCTGATTTAAATCAGCTAAAACTTCAGGAGATAAACGATTATAACCAATTGTGGCATTTAATTCTGACAACACATCTGCAGGCAACATATCTCGAGTAATCACTATTGTTTTATTGAGATCAGCCTTTACATCTGCAGGCAGCATATCCCGTGTTATAGCAATAGTCTTATTTAAATCCAATTGTACATCAGCAGGAAGCATATCTCGGGTTATGGTACGGTTAAGGTCTGCAGAAACATTAGATGAAAGCATGTTGTGGTTAACTTTTCCATCCTGAGTGGCATTTTTAGCCAATTGATTAATTCTTAGGATTAAATCATTAACAGAAATACCTGACCCAGCGGCATGGCTGGTTAACTCTGATGCAAGATTGTTAAGAACATCAGAATTTGCACCATTCCCAGAATTCAAAGCATAAGGAGCATTTAATAAAGGTTGGTCACTACCAAGCTGTTGTAATCCGTTGACTCCATCATTAAACCAAACCCGTAACTTCAAATTACTGTAGTATGAAAACAACTGTGGCAACAATTCTGCCATGCCATATTTACTTGTGTCCCCAAGAGAGCATTTGTAAAAACCGTTTTTCACCTCAAGGGTGATATCAGTATCAGGCACCCCGGTGGTACCAGCGTGGTTCCACACAATCGTATCGCTAGAAGGTTCTATCAAAGCGAACCGGAAACTAGCATTTCCATCAAATGCTTCACCTGAAACCAAAACTCTGCCCTGATGCGGTAGGATAGCACCGAAAATTGACAGCGAAACAAGTGAAAAGAAAAAGGCAAAAAAGAGAAAATTAAACTTCATAACTTGGAAAAGAACTACGACTTTCCCTAAAGAGAGAATCATCGTCAAGAATTTAACTGCTAAAATACATATCCGAGGGAAAGTTCTGCAAGGTGAAGACTACGGTAAGAAAACAGGTCCATTTTACCGACTCTCATCCAACGGTACCTTGCACCTAAGCGAAAATGCTCAGCAAGTTGGTGATTAATTCCGGCGAATAGCTGACCAGAGAAGACTGTATGCTCGCTCTCAGGAACAGGAAACCCAGCCAGTAAAAAGCCGATTTCTTGGTTCATTCCACCAAAGCCCCCACCTAACAGAAACTCTGTCTCTAAAGAAAGTGAAAA
>JABGWZ010000245.1 GCA_018675995.1 Opitutia bacterium
CTCCTCTGAGTGGACTGATTCTAAATGCTTAATCGACTCCTGAAGTTCGGTTCGAATCTCCAAAACTTTCTGATTCCCATCGACCAATCGCCCAGCCAATACACCAGCCAAATTTAAACAAAGTTGTCCCGCACTGGCAGAGTGAACAGTTATAAAACTGAGCAACCTCTCGTAATCCATTCTCCACAACAGACAATTCCCTACAGTTTGTGCCGTCACCGAAGAAATCCTTCCTTTCAAAAAAGCCACTTCTCCAAAAGTTGAACCAGCAACCAATGAATTGATTTTTTCTTTTTGACCGGAATTACCCATTTTAAATAGATCAACCTGACCACTCACAACCATGTAAAGAAAGCTCTGGCTCTCACCTTCATTTGCGATCAGTTCGTCTTCAGACAGAACCCACTCACCCTCAGCACGAAAAGCCTCTGCCTCGGATCTACTCATATTAAAACATAATCCTTCTGATGGGAAAGTGTATCCCCCACTCATTACCTCGTCATGTGAAACTAATTTCATTTTTACCCAATCTAAATTTAAAAGTTAAAACTAACATACCAATAATAAAAAATTCGCTTAAATCCTACTTGTTCAAAAGTGCCAATTCGATTGGCAATAATAAGTTTATCCGAAGGTGGACCAGCCTCAATTAAAAGTGCAACACATCGTAAAAGAGTGATTTATAACAAACTCACAAAGTCGTTGCAGAATCTGGTTTTTTAAAACACCTCACATACCCCCTTAAAATAACCATAAAACAATCATCCCGCCCGTCATTAATAGAAATTTAAAAAGGTCGTACGTTACTCTTTTATTTACTCCTGTAAAGGAGAATCAAACTAAATATTTTTTTTTGAGAAAAAAATAAATAATCTATCTTAAAAAGATAATATTCAGAGGTTCAATTAACATGAATAATATCTTACAGTTTACTCATTTGGTTACCATTTTCCATACATCGGATTAGGAAGCAGGAAGTTAGATTTCCCAAAATCTGCCTTACTTTCATTAGGAAAATCACCCATTTGATCACCCACATATCCGATCACTTTTAATGGACCATGCTTTTTCATTCTTCCCTTTCCCTCCAACACTTCACTTCGTCTAGTTTCCTTGGTATCGAATTTATTTTTTCGAAGTAAAAATAGATCACTCGAGTCTAAAACTCCCAATGCCTCAAGATTCCGTAGGGTTGGCTTTAGGTTGCTATCCATACGATTACTTAGGAATATTACTTGGACTCCTTCCTTCCTAATCGCTGTCAAAAAAACCTTGGCCCCTGAGATGAGTTCAGCATCTTCACGATTGACCCAGTCTGACCATGAATCCTGCGTAAAACTCAGACCGGTCTCCCACCGCTCCACTTGATACCTGCTATTATCAAGGACCGTCTCATCCAAGTCCACAACCACTGCGTGATTTTTCCTATTACGCTCCGACTTCGTCGTCTTTATAATCTCTTTCCGAGCTTGTGTGAATATCTGCGCACACAAATTATTATACTCACTTGACTCTCTTACCCATCGAATATCATTTGGTAATTTATTCTCACCATGAAGAATAAATGAACTGGTCAAAACAAGAAATGAACAAAGAATCCCAAATTGCTTTTTTTTACTCATATAAAAATATCTATTTATAATTTAATTTGGCCGTTACCGGGTAATGATCGGATGGATACCGTCCACCTTTATGAGTACGATTAATCTGAGCTGAAAGAACCTCAAAATTCGAACTGCATAAAACCCAGTCAATCCGATTACCGATTAATCGACCATTCCATGCAGTGAATGTACTTTCCTCCTCCGTCCGCGTAGGATGTGCCGAGCGAAAAGTATCAATTAAATTACCTCCGACCAGAAATTGATAAGGTCTACTTCCCTCGCCCGAATTAAAATCCCCGGTAATCACCACATGTGCTCCCTTTTCTAAAGCAAATACTCGGTTTTTAATAATTTTAGCTGCCTCTTCCCTTGCCACTTTACCCCGGTGATCAAAGTGGGTGTTAATCAAGACCAGTTTTCCCCCCTCTACCTGCTTATCCTGAAGACGGACTATATTTGCAATACGAGGCAGGGATGAATCCCAACTCTTACTACCTGGTTCATTCTCGGTTTCCGAAAGCCAGAAGGTTGACTTTTTGATCGCGTCGAAACGGTCTTTTCGAAACATTATCGAACAGGCCTCGCCATCTTTCGGATCGACCAACCGGCTTCTCCCATAATAAAAATATTCCGGAAGATTTTCCCGCAAGTATTCCTCCTGCATGGGAAAAACCTCCTGTAAGCCCAACAGATCCGGGTTATATTCCCGAATTGTTTTCACCACTAATTCCTTACGTAAATCCCACCGGTTCTCCCCGTCCTTAGCCACACCCAATCGGATGTTAAAACTCATCACCCGAAGCTCGTTCTTCTTACTGTCTGTTGCCTCAAGATTTCCTGTGGAAAAAATGAAGCTTATACAAATAAAAAGGATAAAATTTAAGAAAATATCTTTCATTACTTTGGATTAACTAGACAGTGCAAGTACTTCATTAACCAACTTAGCAATTCCCTTTCTTACATCGGAGACACTTGGCCCGAGCATATAAGCCGGAGTACTGACCACCTTATGTTCAAGATCCACAACCACATCATCAACCGAACAATCCGTGTGCTTGGCTCCGCACTGCACGACTGCCGATGCTGTGTCCGGATCATCCCCAATTGTAAGTTCAACCCCATCACCACCAAGCGTTAGGGCACCCACACTGGCTGGTGTTATACAAATAAATCCAATTGGTTTCCCCAAAGCATGCGTGCTACGAACCGCTGAAGTCACAGCCTCCTCAACCTCCGCCTCCGCTCCCCTTACCGCAAAATCAGAAAGATTTTTCGCCCCGCCAAAACCACCGGGAAAAACAATCGCATCAAATTCTGAAGGGTCATACTCGGCGAGTTCAGAAAGTTTATCCGCACCCCGAGCAATTCGGGCACTCTCAGAAAAAACATTACGCGTTACCCCTTCTTGCACCTCACCCGTAGAATGATCAATCACATGCATCTGATCGATATTAGGAGCAAAGCAATGCCAGGACGCTCCCTTCTCCTCAATTGCAAGAAGGGTCAGCACTGCCTCATGAATTTCTGTTCCGTCAAACACGCCACAACCAGATAATACCACTGCCACTTTTTGTTTCTGCACATTCATAATCTTTAAAATATTTGGGGGGTTATTCGTTTCTCAAAACATAACGAACAAAATTATTCCGTTTCAATCGAAATCATTCTCTTTATAAAAATAGCTCAGGTAGTCTTTGCAATGCTATTACAAATTGTGGATATTACAGGGTTCCTTCGCCTGTTCCATTGCCCATTGAAGCCAGGATAGTGTGATCGGCTCTTCAAGAGACATACAAAGTACATCCGAACCTGAAAAAGCCCCTTGATATCTTTTTAGACTGCCCAACACATCACCCGCTTTTTTATCCCTAATCCCAACTTTCAACTGGTCGACCAAATGAACAAACTCGGCCGCTGGGCTGTGATTGTGGGCCCATTGATCCATAAAGTATTCAAAGTCCAATTCATTATCCAACTCTGAAAGACTGATATTGCAGGTGATTTCATTGAAACGATTAGCGACCTCTCTATCGGAATAACCCTGATATTTTTTGAGATATTCCCTCCATGTCGGAATCTCAGGAAAACTATTTGAGGGTTTCCCTAAATGCAGAGTATTACACCCATAGAGATAAATATGATGGTTCACATTTTTCCTATTTTCTAAAAAAGGAGTACCTCTTCGTTCATAATACCCAAGAGCTTTTTCAACAAATACCTCAGGAATAAAACCTCTGCCCTGAAAATTCTCATCGCCTCGAATAAAAAAATACTCACTCATTTTCCTCTTCCTCCTCATCAATCTCTAAATCATCCAATTCTTTTTCGGCTTCGGCATCATCAATAAAACACACCTCATTTCCATCTTCATCATAGCCCCAGCTAATTTCTTCTCTCCAAGCCCATGGATCATTGACAATACCCGCGTTAATACAGTCTGCCCAACCCTGCAGGTACATAGCATCCCTACCCCAATGACCTGTAATCACATTCTTCACCCCCCCCTCAATCTCGGTTCCTTCAGGCAAATCGCCAATCGCTATATCAAGATATCCCTCCACCTCCGGACTATCATAAGATGCAGTAATCACATATCTTTCATAATGAGGGATCCAAGATATATAATATTTAACTGGCCAGCTAAACCCAGGCCCTGAATCCGCCCAATTTATTGAAACAATCAATACAGGATCAGTACGATATCCCCTTATTGGAAGCTCGCTTTCATTCTCTTTCTGCCTTGTATGAAAAACCTGTCCATCCTGATAACTTCCCCAAACCGGCAAACTCGAGCGAATCGGTGCCAAGGCAATTCGTGCCACTGCATTACTTAATGCTACATAATCACTTCTACCTCCTCGGTTCGGTCGACAAATTATCCCATTTTCTGCCTCATCATAATCATCTTCAAATGGAATAATTTCAAATGGATCAATTTTCCGGGCACCTTTGGGTAATTTATTTTTCAACTCCAAATATTCCGCTAAAATAGAGTGCTCCCGGGGATGAAAATATTCCACCACCTTCTTTGCTTTTAAACGATTGGGTGACTTTTTGGTTTTAGGTAATCGACTTTCACTCATGAGATTATTCTCCTTTTCTGATTGGTTAGATATAAATTTATCTCAACTCTACAGATCGGTCTTCACATTTTCCATTCAGGGTAATGTCATACGTGTCATAGAAAGAATTTTCTCAAAAAACCAACTGTAAACCTCAAGGCTCTTTTTTCGGCCCGTATCAAACTTTTGTTATTTCAGTTTCACGAGTACCCGGTCATACCCAACCTGCCTCGTGTAAGATTCTTCTTTTTCAACTCGGGCTTCAAAAGAAACCATCTCAATTCGATTTACCTGACTGGATAAAGCCTTGAGCAAACTACGAATAATAAGCCGAGCTTGCGGAGCACCGAGGCAATTATGAATACCGTAACCAAATCCGATATGCGGATTAGGAACGCGGTCAAGCACTACTTCATCCGGGTTTTTAAAGACAGAATCATCTCGATTTGCCGATGGCCAGCACAACCCTACCCGACTACCTCCAGGTATCTCATACTCTCCTACCTTAGCTGCATGCGGACAGGTTCGGCTGATCGCAGTTAAGGGACTCACATACCTTATAAACTCCTCACAAGCAGTCATAATATACTTCTCATCCTGCCTTAAAAATTCAA
>JABGWZ010000106.1 GCA_018675995.1 Opitutia bacterium
CATCTCTTGCAACCAAAGCGATGGAAACCGAATAGCCCGGTTCTTTTCGAGTGAAAGGCAAAGTACCATCCAAGGGATCGATACACCAAAAATATTCTTTTTCAAAACGGGAATGATCATCCTCACTCTCTTCCGTTAGCAATGCAAAATCATGTTCATCACAGGTGGGATTTAAGATTTCTAAGATTGCATCCTGTGCTTTGCGATCCACTTCGGTCACCACCTGAGAAGCGTAGGTATGCCCTCCATCCTTGTGCTCGACCTCGATTTCCTGATTACTGTATTCAGAAATAATTCGACCGGCTGCTCTTGCGGCTACCACGACAGATTTGGCTAATGTTTCTAAATCCAAATCTCTCATTCGGTGGACAGGCTTTCAATAACTTCCCGGGTTACCCTTTCACTGTAATCACTTAGCTTCCAGTGACCGGGACTCCAGCCTTTCATAAATCGATGAAAATCAGCCCAAGCTACTCTGTACAATGGACGCCAATCTTTTTGTAATTCTTCACAAGGCACCACACTCCTGCCTTTTCCTAAATTCAGTGAAAGTTGGTTAAAATAGTAATCGAGAACTTCCTCTTCCATTTCCTCTGCTTCCTCATCTCGAAAACAACTTCCCACAAAATAAGCCAAGTCTTTCATCCCGCAACCTCCCCCTACATACTGAAAATCGACCGCCGCCACTTCACTTCCATTTTCAGAAAAACAGAAATTAGCCAATTTCGCATCCCCATGCACAAGGGTCTGAAAATTTGACTTTCTTAACTTGGTATCAATAGCACGGGCAGATTTCTTAAGCTCAGGATCATCCATTCTTTCCAGTTCATCCGGTCGGGTTTCAAGATGCCAATAGGTTCCAGTTTCCCATAAACCTGACACACTGGCGTTCAGGTTTTCCGCATGAAAATCAGCCAACCACTTCACGCACGCCTGCCATTCCTGTTCATTCACAAAACTCTTTCTCCTGTCGAATCCCGAAGCATCTAAATCTTCCAGGACCATCAGAACTTCAAGCCCATCACATTTGGTTGCAATACACGCAGGGATTTTTGCATTGGAGACTTTTAAACAATTTCTTCTCGATTCATACCAATGGAGTTCTACCTGATACGACTTCAGTTTTCTTTGATGGGAAAGATCCGTATTCCAACCCCGGGGATGTGCTCCCTGATCAGGTTTTACATGTTTTACAATGGCGGTCGGGTAATCGCATCCCAGTAACTCATATTTCTTGATACTACCATACCCACTCCACAAACTCTGAATCAAGGATGATCCTAAGATCTCATCGGCCTTGGTTGCCTCTTGAATAAAGTCATGTATTTGTTCCACCTTCACAGTGGAAACTTTATTGCAATGAATCCTGAATACGATGCTAAACCGCTATAGCCAATTACTGGATGCTTGATTTTCCAGCATGTTAGTGCGGGATTTCAATTTATCCTTGATCTGATTTTCAGCTTTCCTAACTCGTTCCTGTGCATCCTTATCCTCAGGGTTTTCTTTCAATACTGATTTGTATTTGGAAACCTCGGATTTGTGCAGGTTGATCCATCCATCCAATTCCTCGAGTCTAGTCGCATAGACTTCCTCCATCGTCCAAGCCCCAACCTTTTTTAAATAGGAATCCAATTTTCGGACCATAGATTTTGCCTTATCTGGCATCGACTTGGTTAAATCTTTGGTCTCCCCCATATCCTTTGCCACATTGAATAGTTTGATTTCTCCGGAATTCAAATGGCGCATCAACTTATAGTCACCCTCCCTGTAAGAAGTAATCGGAATGGTGTAGAATGCAGGAAAATGAAAAACAAAACCTGTATCCCGCTTGGCAAGTCTTCCCCAGTTTCCTTTTTCAAAAACAGGACGAAGGCTGACACCATCCAAGTTTTCGGGGAGAGGAGCCGAACTGCCACAAAGGTCATGCATGGTGGATAGATAATCCCACTGTGCCACTGGCTTGTCGCATTGTGAGTTTGCTGGAACATTAGGTCCTGCCACGATCATGGGTACCCGAATACCACCCTCCCACATTCTGGCTTTTCCACCTTGTAAAGGCTTATTGCTCGCGCCTCCTCCATTGTCGGATGAAAAAATAATGTAAGTGTTTTCCTTCATTCCCAATTCTTTGAGTTTATCGAGTACCATCCCGATTGAGGTATCCATATTTTCCATCATCGCCGCATAGTTGGCTTTCTCCCAATGACTCTTCAATTTCGGTGGCATGTCATCTGCATTCGGATCAAATTTTGAAATATCCGGAATTTTTTCTTCGATACCCTCCCGTTCGGCAACAATATCCAAGTATTTCCGGCGGGTGCTTTTCAACGACATATTTCGAACATGCAAGGCATAATGAGAAATCGTCAGAAAGAAAGGTTTCTTATCCTTCGCTCTCTTTTCAAGGAATGCATTGGAAG
>JABGWZ010000149.1 GCA_018675995.1 Opitutia bacterium
ATGTTTTGCCAAAGGGGTGACTATACACAAGTAAAGCAATTAGGGATAAAGAAAATCTCATAGTTGAAAATAGTTTCACAAAAATAGGATAATAATAAAATGACAAAAACCTAAAAAGTCTCTTTTTGATCATTAATACAACCCGATTTTTGATGATTCTAAAATTTAAAGAACCACACCAAATAGAAGATTATTCTTCTATCATGACTTTTATTCTACTATTCTGCTATGCTCGGATAACTTGAGTGCCGGCTAGTCGATCGTGAAGGCATCTTCGTTCTTTTCCAAAAATAAACAAAATATTAACTAGGCTGATTAACCCACCCGCTACAGGAATTTGGCTAAACAATGAAAAAGTAAGGTATCTGAGTGAATAAAGTTTAATCAGCCCGAGATTATTTCCTTCCATATCCACAATCTTGATTTTCATTACCCTCTTGCCTATAGTTTGTCCATAATTAGCTAGAAAGGACCCATTAAGGATAAGGAATATACTTTGCCCGACTAGAAACATAATTAAGTTTTCTTTTAATGAGAGGGGTATTCCACTGGCCATTCTGGGCATAATTTCGTCCCAAAATCCTGTAATCATCGCAATACCGATAAGTGTCGGAATTATTATTATAGAATCTATTATTACCGCACCTAAGCGAGATCCACGTCCAGCTAGTTCGTTCGTTTTTTGATTTATTTCGGTCATTTTACTTTTTTATTAATTATGAATGGTGATAGTGATGACTAATATATAAGAATTTGTTTTTTTGAACTATTACAACTTGTATCAAATTTTATAATCTATGAATTGATGAAAAATGATTAATTGATTCGTCGGTTTACTTAACTGCTGTTATTCATTGTGCATGAAATTAAAGCAGGGGCAGGTGTGGGTGAAAGGCAAAGACAGTTACCGGATTACTGAGTGGGCTAGAATGACGATTCAATACAAGCACTCCCATAAAGCGAAATTTAAAGAATCGGATGTGATTGAAGTTTCAAAGAAGGAGTTTTGCCGACTGATTAAAGGAGCAGTTCTTGAAGAGACCGAAGATTGATTTTTTGGCTCGACCATGGAGGTGTCTGCTCTTGTAAAGTATTACGATGTCAATTTCCATTGGAACTCCTTTTAAAAATTTAGCTAAAAAAATCCTTCTCTGCGGTGCTGGTGAATTGGGAAAGGAGGTGGTGATCGAATTGCAACGGTATGGTGTTGAGGTCATTGCAGTCGATTCTTATGCCGACGCACCCGCAATGCAGGTTGCGGATAGGTGCCATATTATTTCCATGCTCGACGGACAGGAGCTTAAACGAGTGATCGAATTAGAGAAACCGGATTTAATTGTGCCTGAAGTGGAGGCTATCGCTACGGATACTTTAGCTGAATTGGAAACCGCTGGTTCGGTTACGGTTATTCCAACAGCCCGTGCAACTCAGTTGACCATGAACCGGGAGGGCATTCGCCGGCTTGCTGCAGAGGAACTTGGTTTGAAAACATCACCCTTTCTTTTCGCTTCAACCGGGGAGGAATTTCGGCAGGCTGTGGAAAAGATTGGAATGCCCTGCGTGGTTAAGCCCATTATGAGTTCATCCGGGAAGGGGCAAAGTACTATCCGTTCATCAGATCAGATTGAACAGGCCTGGAACTATGCTCAGGAGGGTGGCCGTTCCGGAGGGGGGAAGGTTATTGTGGAAGGATTTGTTGAATTCGATTATGAGATTACTCAGTTAACCGTTCGGCATGCTGGTGGAACATCCTTTTGTGATCCCATTGGTCATGTTCAAGTGGATGGTGATTACCGTGAGTCCTGGCAACCCCAACCGATGTCAGAAGCAGCACAATTGGAAGCGAAGCGTTATGCACAAGCCGTAACAGATGCCCTCGGAGGATATGGAGTCTTTGGTGTTGAACTTTTTATCAAAGGGGAAGAGGTGCTTTTTAGTGAAGTTTCTCCACGGCCCCATGATACAGGAATGGTCACGATGATTTCTCAGGATCTTTCACAATTTGCACTGCACGCCCGGGCAATCCTTGGTTTACCTATTCCGGTTATTCGTCAGGTTGGTCCATCGGCCTCCAGTGTAATCTTAGTGGAAGGCGATTCGGAAAATGTTTCTTTTGGTAATCTGGATCAGGCTCTTCTTGCCCCAGATACTCAGCTTCGCCTTTTTGGAAAACCCGAAGTGCATGGGCAAAGGAGAATGGGGGTGGCACTTGGTCGGGCAGATTCGATTGAAGAGGCACGTGAAAAAGCGAATGAGGTGGTATCCAAGGTGAATATTTCTTTATGAGCGATATTCAAGAGTTGATAGATTTACTTGTTCAGTTCAGGGATGAACGGGATTGGGGACAATTTCATGACTCAAAAAACCTTGCCCTCGCTCTTTCCATAGAGGCAGCTGAATTGAACGAGTTATTTCTTTGGAAAAAAGATTCTGATTCTAAGAATATTGACAGAGAGCGCTTAAAAGAGGAATTAGCTGATGTCTTTGCTTATGCCCTTATGTTGGCAGAAAGAAACGATTTTTCTGTTTCCGATATTGTTAAACAGAAAATTCAAAAAAATGCCGAAAAATACCCGGTCGAAGAATGCAGGGGTTCTTCAGCAAAGTATAAGGAAACTTAACTCCCTGAACTCCGGCACTTGAAGGTCAATTCAGCGATACCCGACTTATCGAGTTCGCCTAAGCCAAGTTCAACCATCTTTTGATATTGGGCAAGTGTTGCCTTCGCTAGGGGAACCTGAATACCTGCCTCCTCGGCCACAGAGATTGCGATTCCGGAATCCTTGGCTGCATGGTCAGCGGAGAAATAACATTCGTGATCACGATCGAGCATGTCATCGGAATCTGTTTCGAGAACCCGTGAATTGGCTCCGGTCTGGGAAAAGATTTCGCAAAGCATCTTTAGATCGAGCCCTAGGGCATCGCCAATGCCCAACCCCTCGGCCAGAGCAGCGGTGTTTATATTCATCACCATATTAACCAAAGCCTTTACCTGGGCAGCCCGGCCGGCTTCCCCCACAAAGCGTAGGTTTATACTCAGGTCATCCAGCAAATCTTTTGCACTTTCGAAAACTTCTCGTTTTCCCCCAATCATTAGGTAAAGGGTTCCATCACGAGCCTGAGTGATACTCGATGCCATGCATCCTTCCAATGTTTGTGCATTCACCTCAGCAGCTTTTTGTTCCAGCTTAATATGCATTGCAGGCGAGAGTGTGGCGCAGTTAATAAAAAGTTTACCTGCTGCTTCTTTGAACAAATTGTCATCAGAGTCAAAAAAGATTGCTTCCATCGCTGCATCATTGGTCACGACTGTCAAAATGATATCAGATTTTGCCGTTACCTCAGTCAAGGTGTTTGCGTGATTACAACCTAATTCCTCAGCCAGTGCCACAGCTATATCTCGGTCCACATCATTTACACAACTGATCTGGTACCCTTTATCCTTTAAATTTCGGGCCATATTTGCACCCATTCGCCCAACCCCGACCAATCCGATTTTCTTCTCTTTTGAATTCATAAATATTCGTTTTTGTAAAATTAATTAAAACTTCTCATTGAATGCCTACTCTTTTTGCCTAAGTCGAATAAAATTCTTTTATGATGGATTATTGTAAATACAGATCGTTGTTAATTCAAGGAATGGATTGGCAATGATAAACTTAACTTGCCAACATCCCTCAACTTGGAATATGCCTGCTCTGATGTTTGGAACAATAAAAAACAAGCTCGGGGAAACTCTCGATTACACTTTTCATGAAGGCTCAGCTAATTGCAGGGATTTGTTGATCATCGGACACGGAGTCACCGGAAATAAAGACAGACCGTTTGTGGTCGCCTTAGCCGATGCTGTTTCGGTTTCCGGCATAAATGTGATTCGCTTTTCTTTTGCCGGCAATGGTGATTCTGATGGTGAGTTTCGGGACTGTACGATTTCGAAAGAGGTGGATGATTTACAGGCAGTTTTATCCGTGGTTGAAGAAAAAAATTATCGGGCTATTTATGCCGGTCATAGTATGGGTGCTGCAGTCGGAGTATTGACTGCGGCCAAGGATTCTCGGATCAAATTCCTTATCTCGTTAGCCGGTATGGTGAGCACAGAAAAATTTTATGATACTGAGTTTGGGGAGGAAACACCTGATACTGGCTGTATGTGGGAGGAACCAGATTACCCCCTTTCCTCCGCTTTTAAAAATGATTTGAAAGATATTCATTCCACCGCTCCCCAAGCCGCTCAGATCAGGGTGCCCTGGCTGCTTGTTCACGGAACTGCTGATGACGTGGTCTTAATAGACGATTCCCAAGAAGCTCATTCCTTGGCAACAGGGCTTAAGAAATTTGTTGAGATTGAGGGGGCTAATCATGTTTTCTCCGAGGATGGACAGAAGCCCATGATTGAGGCAGTGATAGGATGGTTACAGAGTAACATTGATTAGATTTATTTAGATTTTAGTCCGACAGTATTAACCGAAATAATCTGATAATTATATTTCTTCCCAGCATCTGCTGACTTATCAATGAAAAGCATTTCTGTGAGCGGCATTATTGGAGTATCGCTGTAAAGAAGTCCCTGAAATAAAGGACGCCCGAATTTATTCGTGGGGTCCTCCGGTACCTGTCCGATTACTTTTCCATTTCGCTTAATCAGAAAGTGGGAAATGCCACTTTCCAAATCTGCTTCCGCCTTCCAGGATAATTGCTTCCCTTTTCGTCTTAAGTGGGTGGGAGATGGGGGAGGTGTGAGATCTGTGATCTTAGTGTCCTCTACGAATTGCATCCAAGTCTGGGCAATTTTTGCATTCGGTAACCAGACTGCTTCGAGTGGGTTCCCTTGAAATTTTAATTTGGGTTGGGCTTTCTTACCTAATAGGGGCGCGAGCCATGCATTTTGGGTCGGCATGAGGCTAA
The DNA here is from genome assembly GCA_018675995.1 of Opitutia bacterium. Taxonomy (GTDB): domain Bacteria; phylum Verrucomicrobiota; class Verrucomicrobiia; order Opitutales; family Seribacteraceae; genus Seribacter. The sequence continues at coordinate 4,906 of JABGWZ010000149.1, forward strand.
GTTTTTTTCCAGAGGTTTTAGGCAGTCGGGAGGAGATGCAGTTATCAAGCCATGGAATTGCCATGTAACGGGAATTTCCACATTCATGTGAACTGAGTGGGTCAATCGATATACCCACTAATCCACCTGCACCTCTCACTTTCTTGAAGAAGGTTTCATTACTGGGCCAAACCCGTGCAAACCTCCCTTTTTTTTCGGTGACTCCTTCTTTTGTTCCCGGGTTACACATAATTGGAACCTTAAGGGCATCTGCCGGTAGATCATGCGGTTTAATTTGGGGTCGCTCCGGATTTGCTTCCAACATTGGAACCCCAGAGCGTAACCAACACGCGATCACTCGGTTGGGGTAGAGCATGGTCATTCCTCCCACCCAGTGCCCACCACCACTATGTCCCCATAGTGCCCATGGCACCTCACTTAATTCGGGATGTCCGCTCATTTTGCCTAGATCATGCAAACTTTTTAGAAAGGTCTTATGAGAACCATTCCGAGGATCACACCACATTTGACAATCGGCTTTTCCGGGCTGTTCATAGGTTGGGGAGAGCAGGGCACAGTCATGCTTTTGAGCCAGGGCTTGCCAGTGTAGATCCCACGCACCGGTAAGTCCGGATTTACAAGACCCTTCTCCACACCCGTGCTGATGAACCACCACGCCCCTCAATTTCGTAACCCCTTTGGGGATCCAAATGGTATATTGTACCGGAAATATGAGTTCGCCCGGTTTTCCGGAAGCTTCATATCTTACCCGGTAGTACGGGGATTCCGCTTCTGGATAAATATCATAGGGTGGATTTTGTCCAAAGAGAAACGAAGATAAAAAACTAAAGAATAAGAGAAATCTTGTCATAAAATATTTCAACCATGGTTTAGTCATTTAGTAAATAATCTAAAATAGGTTTAAATTTTATATAATCGAGCAGGAGTGAATTTCCAGAGGGTTTTCAGCACATTTTATAATTCCCTTTTGGACTTTTTGTCTACCATCAGTAGTATATGTGGATGATTTCTTCCCCTTCATCCCCCCATGCGGAGAGCGTTAAAAAATTTGCTCTGGAGATAAACTCGGTCCATAAGTCATTTGGGCAGGTTGATGTCCTGAAGGGGGTCGATCTAAAATTAGATGTTGGTGAACGGGTTGCATTAATGGGCCCCAGTGGTAGTGGTAAATCCACATTGCTCAATTGTATTTGTGGGATTGAATCAATGGACCAGGGAGAAATCAAATTGGGGGGTGTATCCCTTAACGAGATGAGCCCAAACAATCTTGAGCAAATTAGGAGACAGTCAATCGGTTATGTTTTTCAATCCTTTCATCTTTTGCCCACACTTTCAGCGATGGAAAATATAGAGTTCCCTGCGCAGTTAGTTGATGTGCCCAAAAGAGAACGCAGGAAACGAGTCGATAAGTTACTCGATGCAATTGGCTTGTCTCATCGGGCCCATCATAAACCGGATGCGCTGAGTGGAGGGGAATGCCAACGAGTTGCTATTGCACGCGCTTTGATTCACCGGCCGAACCTAATCCTTGCCGATGAACCAACTGGTAGTTTGGATTCGGATATTGGTGGACAGGTTCTTGATCTGTTGGAGGAATTATCAAAAGAATTTCAGGTCGCTCTTTTATTAGTTACCCATGATCTGGCATCCACTCGAATTTGTAGCCGGGTGATTTCCATGAAAGATGGATTGCTGGCCTAAGCTCCTGCATGTCCATGCTTCCACATTCTATCCGTCTTGTCCTGCTCATTCTTTTACGGACGACTCTTAGGCATTGGAAGCAAAAGCTGGGTAGTTATCTTTTGCTCCTTGCCATCGTTGCAGTCGGTGTGGGGGCATTTAATGGAATTCGCCAGGCGAGCCGTTCGGCCTCAGCCAATTTCGGTCTTTTTAATCAGGCGGTTTCCGGACAAAGCGATTTTCTTATCGAATCACCAACCCAGAGATTATCCACTGATGTTTTGCCCAGGCTAAGTAATTTGGCGGGAGATCCGGATTGGCATATGGTGCCTGTTATAGAAGGTTCCGTCACTGCACTTGATTCCGAAAATCAACCAGCCCAGCAACTTCGTCTGGTCGGATTGGATTTAATGTCACTCGCCAACCTGCCCGACTTGGTCGAAAATAAAATTGATTTTGGTGAAGATGAATCTTCCTGGTATGATTGGTTGGGGAGTGAAAATCTCGTCTGGATTGGGGAAACCACTGCAGGTAAACTTGGAGTGGAAGGGGGTGGTGAGATCACAATTCTTGCCAGTGGTCGTCGTCAGCAAATGGGGATCCGAAAAATTTTAAAGCAGAAAGGCTCACCTCTTCCGGATGACTTGGTCATCGCAGATATTCCCACCGTTCAATCCCTCCTTAGCCGGCCTCGGGAAATCAACCGGGTCGAGGTTATTCTCAATCGCCCTGATCTTCGACAGGATTCCGTATACCTCAAGGAAGTTGAGGAGCGCCTAATCCGGGCGCTTCCGGAAAATATCTCCCTGAGCCCGACCGAAAATCGGGCGGTCGATCGGGCGGCCATGACCGCAGCCTTTCGCTTGAACCTTACCATTCTTTCGCTGATTGCAATTTTGGTCGGAGCTTATCTTATTTTACAGGCTCTGGACGCTGCTGTGGTTCGTAAAAGGACTGAATTTGCCACCCTTATTTCACTTGGTGTCAGTCGCCGAGTTCTCTTTATCACTTCCTTGTTGGAATCAATTATCATTGGATTCATCGGATCAGTTGCGGGGATTGGGGTAGGCTGGTTCTTTGCCTATTTTTCCGCCCAAATGTTAGCTGATACCGTAAATGCGCTTTATTTTGCGACCACACTGGATGCGATTTCACTGACCTGGATGGATTGCGTGTTCGGGGTGGGATTAGGTCTTTTCTTTACCCTGGTTGCCGGTTGGCTACCGGCTCGTGACGCGATGCAAACCCCACCGGCTCAGGTACTCTCCAAAGGTGATTGGTCTCCTGGTTTTAGCTGGTTACAAAAACCAAAAGTTGGACTTTTCCTTTTAATTGGAGGTGGAGTATGTCTTTTGTTTCCGCCGTTATCTTTGGAGGGTGGGGGTAAAATGCCTGTAGGTGGATTTCTGTCTGCCGGTTTCTGGATATTGGGTGCAGCTCTTCTTTCAGGTCACGCTTTGGTCATGCTCGCAGGGTGGTTCCGTCCTGTTTGTACACAACCGGTCAGTCTTTTAGCCTGTAGCCGATTACAGGATGGTTCGAGCAGGCATCGATTGGCGGTGGCCGGATTGGTGGTAGCGGTGGGTATGGTGACCGGAATGTTTCAAATGGTCGACAGTTTTAGATACACGATTGAGGAATGGTTCGATATTCGTTTTCAGGCGGAACTCTACATTTCAGAACGGGGTGTTACGGGTGCGGGTACAATCAACGGAATTGACCCAACCATCATGGAAGAACTCGTACAGGATGAAACGATTGCTTATGCAGATGTGGTTTATATTTCCTACGCAAAACCAAAAGAGGGCATTACTATTCTATCGGGCGTTGATATGGATGCATGGACTACTTCAATTAAGCAACTTTGGTACAAACCACCCGGTTCATTCATTGCCGAGGATGGGGCAGAACCTGCTTTAATTAGCGAAACTTTTGCCCGTCGATTTGATTTGATTAAAGGAGGATCGACTGAGTTGGATACACCGTCTGGTCGAAAGAAAATTTCCCCAGTAGGTATATTTTCAGATTATGGAAATGAGTTTGGTACAGCAGCAGTCGATATAAAAACTTGGAAAGCATGGACTCAATCCGAAAGACCTATCAATGTAAGCCTGTACTTGAAAGAGGGTACAGATATAAACCAGGTTCGGGATCGGTTACGCCTTTCTTTCCCTGGATTGGATGTTCGCAATGGTAAAGAATTACGCGATGTGGCACTTGGTATTTTTGAACAGACTTTTAAAGCCACTTCAGCACTCAATATCATCGGCTTGGTTGTTGCCTTTGCGGGTCTATTGCTTGGTCTGTTCTCGATTTTTGATGAATCTGCCCGCACCTGGATCACCTTACGCCACCTTGGCTTTTCAAATCGTCAGTTTTTATTTTCTGCAGGTATAGAAGGTGCTGGGATTGGACTTGCCGCGTGGATTAGTGGTTCAATGATTGGATTGGTTCTTGGTTGGTTATTGGTTAAGGTGATTAATGTACAGTCTTTTGGTTGGACTCTTCTTTGGCATGTGCCGTACATAGATTTTCTCATCTTTGGCATACTCTTGGTTCTGACTGGTTTTCTTTCCGGTTGCCTGTCATCTGCTTATTGGAATTTTAAACGTAAATGAAACTGCTTCTTACCCTGCTCGTACTTAGCTCAAATATTGTTTGGGGTAAATGGATTGAGCCGCCCGCCCGCTCGGCAAAAGGGTATCGTGTGCCTACTCCCGATTATCAGCCCGTTCTGCCACGGGATCATGGTTCTCATCCCGAGCATGGGATCGAATGGTGGTATTGGGTCGGTCATTTAAATGCGGTTGATTCGGGAAAAAACTTTGGTTTTCAATCCACTATTTTTCGTCTTGCCGGAGATCCTGAGAAGTCAGGTGAAACTCAATCAGAACCCTTCGGTAATCAGAATCTCTTTTTAGTTCATACTGCCCTTAGCGATTTAGAAGAGGAGAAATATATTCATCATGAAAGGGTCATGCGGGAGGGTTGGCAGGCCCGTTCTTCGGAGAAAACGCTCAGTTTAACAGTTGGCGGCGTGAAAGTGAGCCTTCTTGAAAAAGAGAATAGGCACAAGGTTGTTACCCGTTACCCCGACGGGGCAAAACTGGAGTTAATGTTTAAACCAGCCAAGCCATTAGTTTCCTTTGGTGACCGTGGATTGAGTCGAAAAGGGGCCGATCCAGCTTCGGTCAGTTGGTATTGGTCCTATACCCGTCTGGAGGCAAAGGGTACCCTTTTTCAGAATGGAGAGGAGATTGCAGTGGAAGGAATTGCCTGGATGGATCACGAGATTTCATCCAGTCAACTGGGGGAAGATTTAGCGGGCTGGGATTGGACTTGTATGCAACTCGATGATGGGACCGAACTGAAAGCTTACCGGTTGAGAAAAAAAGACGGAGGTAGTGATCCTTGGTCCGCTGTTTACTGGATTGATCAAAAGGGAAATACGGAAAGGGTATACGCAGACTCCTTTACCTGGAAAACCTTGGATACATGGACCAGTCCAAAAACGGGACTTCAATATCCCACCTCGGTTGAGGTGTCAGTCAAACATCCCACCAATGGGCAACAGGTATACCAACTTCGTCCTTTACTTGACGCCCAGGAATTCACTGGCAATCGAGCGGACAATGCTTATTGGGAAGGTGCCTGCGAAGTACTGAACGAAGATGGGAAACGGATTGGAGTGGCCTATCTTGAACTCGCCGGCTACGGCGGCGGGTTAGGTGCCCGCCTGAACTGACAGTTTTTATTTTATTCTCAGGATTCCCTGCATTGCCATCCAGTGCCCGGGGAAAGTGCAGATGAAGGGATAGTCACCCGGTTCTTTAGGTGCCCGGAAATGAAGGGCATGCGTTTTGCCTGGCTCAATAACCGGGATGATATGTAACACTTCATTCAGATCGGGGGCATAGTTTTTCTCCCCGGCTTTAGGATCGCTGATCATTTTAAAAGAGGCCTCTCCCACTTTTTGGGTCGATCCCGGTTTAATGATAACCAAGTTGTGTGGCATAGCATCGATATTTTTTAATTTTAAAACCAGTGCTTCATTGGGCTTTGCTTCAAGTAAAGTCTTGGAATATTTCAGCCCGCTTATCGTATCGATCCGAATCTCTCGTTCACCTTCTATCGTATCCCCGGTATAGTCTGGTTTCTTTTTTGTATCCTGATTGGCCACGCGAAGGGATACAAAGCTCAGTTTATTTTTTCTTGGATTTGTTAGGCCATTAGACATGTATGGCTTGTCCGGAAACATTGGTGAGCAGAATAAATC
>JABGWZ010000158.1 GCA_018675995.1 Opitutia bacterium
CAAAATTAAGGGAAGGAAAATAGGGGATAAGTTATTGAGATCATCCTCAAAATTTAAGGAGCCGGCTACCATAGCTGCACCTAGAATCATTGTACCGATTATGGATCCTACGTATGACTCAAAAAGATCGGCACCCATCCCAGCAACATCCCCAACATTATCCCCAACATTATCAGCAATGGTTGCTGGATTTAAGGGGTGGTCTTCCGGAATACCTGCCTCCACCTTTCCAACTAAGTCAGCTCCGACATCAGCAGCTTTTGTATAAATGCCTCCACCCACACGGGCAAATAGAGCAATCGAAGATGCCCCAAATGAAAAGCCTGTTAAAACAGAAAGGGTCATATTTAGGGAATTACCACCTTCTAAGGCATTGAAAGTTTGTGAAAAATATGCAAATAATCCTCCAAGTCCTAGGATACCAAGTCCAACGACCCCAAGTCCCATTACTGAACCACCGGCGAATGCAACCTCGAGTGCTTTACCTAAACTTTCGCGAGCGGCATTAGTTGTCCTCACATTGGCCTTAGTCGCAACAATCATTCCGAGATAGCCTGCTAAAGCCGAACAAAAAGCACCCACTATAAATGATACAGCAACATATTCATGGCTGTCTGGGTTGCGAGCTCCACTCCAATAGAGAAGTGCTGCTACAGCGATTACAAAAACAATTAAAACCCTGTATTCTGCTTTCAGAAATGCCATCGCACCTTCTTGAATACTGGCGGCTATTTTTGCCATTTTAGGAGTTCCTTCAGGCTGAGCGTTTATCTGTTTTGTTTTCCACCAAGTGAAAAGTAAAGCAAATATGCCAAAGGCAGGAATGATGAGCACTAAGTTTTCGATGTTCATTATGTGTAAATCAGGGAGGAAAGGTTGAATTTGATTACTTAAATTATCCTAAATCATATTTCGAATTTTTTGACAATAATATTGTAAGATTCAATTCTTCAAACTTGCAATTATCATTAAATTCATCAATATCTTTTTTATGAGAATCCTGATATCGGCCAACTTTGTGGTATGCATGTTTATATTTTCCTCTTGCCAAAATGTTTACAGGCAAAATCCAGTACATACCCAGAATTCTTCTCAAGAAATGATTGGGGTAAGTGGAGATGCTTTTCAGGTTACCATTGAGGAATACGGAAACTACTTTGAGTCACGTTACGGACTTCTATACCAAAAACTGAATGATATGCCTTTTAGTGGCAGGATTTTAATAATCGAAAAAGGTGACAGAGGTGAGTTTGTTGCTTCAGATGAGTCTTGGACTGAAGGGCGCAAAGACGGATTAAGTACAAGGTGGTTTTCAAACGGCATCAAAATGTATGAAAGAAACTATAAAGAGGGGCGCTGGCATGGCCCAGTTACCCGATGGTGGCCAAACGGTCAAAAGATGTATGTTCGAGCATACACTAACGGATCCCGTCATGGTAAAGAAGCCACATGGAGGTCAGATGGTTCTCCCATTAAATTAGCAGATGAGCCTTATGTACAATCAAACGAATTAAAAGCAGGCTCTTCTTCCGAGACTGAGCAAGTCGATTCGGGTGATGATGATAAAAACTTTGATTCTCAGGTGAATTCTTCTTCAAGCCCAATAGTCAATGAACTTTCTGATTCTACCCCATTCCCCGAGTTGCCAACTGAAAATTCCACGCCTGAGAAAAATGGTTTTCCTGCCCTTTCTGAAAGTTTATCAGGGTCTACTCAGGATGACTTCATTTCTCCTGCGGAAATTACTCCTACAGCCGGTCTACCGGAGTTTCCTGCACCCGACACGGTTGTGGATTCTGGCGAATTTCCAGAACTACCAATAAATGAATCAACCGAAGATTTACCCGCCTTTCCAAGTTCTTCCGATAGTAATGATGATTTTCCTCCTTTACCTGGCTTAGATAGTGCCCCTCCATCAACTTCTTCTTTTGGTGGTGATGACTTACCTCCTCTTCCTCCTGTTTCTGGAGACAATGAATTACCACCACTCCCTGCTTTAAGTTCATCAGATGATGCTCTTCCACCTTTGCCAGGAATTCCAGATGCTGGTGGAGGTGATGATTTGCCTCCCCTGCCACCTATTTCTGGAGATAACGGCTTGCCGCCTCTACCCGCTTTTCCGGAATAATCTTATTTATGGTCTGCGATCGAAGATATTGTGAATCTATTTTCCAATATCAGAGCAGCCTTTTAATGATTTTATTGATTAAAGTTTTGCGGATTTGCTCTTTTAATTCTTAAAGTATATTATCTATGAGCGATCCAAAAGCCAAGAAAAGTTTATCAGATGATTCGTGTTGCCAAGATGGTAAATCTAGAAGGTTAGTTATTGCTTCCACTATCGGTGTCTCTGCAGCTTGTGCTCTATTTCCTTTTGCTGCTGGTTTGACTTCGATTTTAGACCCGGTGGTGAGGAATTCTGGATCAACCGCGAAAGTTCCATGGACTAGAGTTACATCGGTTATAAATCTTCCTGATGATGGAAAACCGGCTAAATTTGAGATCATTCTCGCCGAAGTTAAGGATGCATGGACGACTTACAAAAATGTCCCAGTCGGTGCGGTTTATATCAGCCGGAAAGGTGATGAAGTAATTGCATTTAATCTAAAGTGCCCACACTTAGGCTGTGCGGTGGATTATCGCTCCAAGACAAATGACTATTTTTGTCCATGTCACAATAGCACGTTTGGTCTAGATGGTTCGGTAACAGATGCAAATAGCCCAAGTCCGCGCGGACTTGATACCATGCATACTAAAATAGAAGATAAATTCGTTTGGATTCGTTTTCAACAATACCGACCTAATATTGCGGAAAAAATACCTCTGTCATGAGCAAATTCTTAGATTGGTTGGACAATCGTTCAGGTATTCGTGGACTTGTTAAGGAAGCACTTTATGAGAAAGTTCCTGGTGGAGCAAGGTGGCGTTATGTTTGGGGCAGTTGTTTAACATTTGCTTTTTTTACTCAGGTTGTAACCGGCACTTTGTTATGGATGTCTTACAGTCCGAGTGCTCAAACTGCATGGGAAAGCGTTTATTTTATCCAGTATGAAATTTGGGGTGGATGGTTTCTGAGAGGGGTTCACCATTACATGGCACAAGCCATGATTGTACTACTTGTATTACATTTAATGCAGGTGATGATTGACGGAGCTTACCGGGCACCAAGAGAGCTAAACTTTTGGTTTGGAATCGCTCTCATGGGGGTTACTTTGGCACTGTCTTTAACTGGTTACTTACTTCCTTGGGATCAAAAAGGTTTTTGGGCAACTGCAGTCGCAACCAACTTAATAGCTGAAGTTCCTTTGATAGGTCCCATGCTTCAAAAAATTGTGGTTGGCGGAGTTGAATATGGCCATCAGACAATAACCCGTTTTTTTGCTCTTCATGCGGGAATTCTTCCAGCAGCTCTAATTGGTTTGGTAGTTGGCCACATTTATCTTTTTCGTAAACATGGAATTCATGTAAAAGAACCTCGTCCGAAAAAAGATTCGTATTTTTGGCCGGATCAAATTTTAAAAGATGGTGTTGCGTGCTTGGCAGTATTGTTGGCAGTTGTGATTCTTACTCTTTACTTTAAAGGTGCACCCTTGGGTCCTCCGGCTGACCCGTCCAATGAATTTCCAGCTAGGCCGGAATGGTATTTTCTGTTTTTATTTCAGTTATTAAAATATGTCCCCGCTTTTTGGGGTGCTGTCATAATACCCATAGCACTTGGCCTATTGATTTTTATACAGCCATTTATCGGGTCTTCTAGAAAGGGGCATCAATTTAATATTGGATTTTGGTGGTGCCTGCTTGCTGGGTCAGCCGGACTTACTTTTTTAGCTTTTTCAGAAGATCGGGAAAACTTAAACCATGGAGCCGCAGTTCGTGAAGCCGAATGGCAAGCTGAGCGGGTAGTTGAAATTGCTCAGGAAGATGGAATCCCACCCACTGGTGCGGTTACCCTTCTAAGACAGGATCGAGAGAATAGAGGTCGAAGAATATTTGCTGCTCAATGTTCAAGTTGTCATCGATATAACGGACATGACGGAAGGGGCTATTTGGTTGAAGATGATCAATCTGCCCCTGAATTAGCTGGGTTTGCAAGCGTTGATTGGACAACTAAACTTTTAAATTACGATCATTATATCTCTCCAGAGTATTTTGGCGGGACTGCATTCAAAGAAGGTACTATGGCTAAAAAGGTTTTAAAAAAATTTGATGCAGAAGAAACTAAATTACTACCTCAAGTTGCACTGCTGTTATCCGATCTTGCAAAATTGCCTTATCAGGAACCTTTATCCGAAGAGAAGAGAGAAAGGTTGATGGATGTTTTTTACGATGATCTTGCCTGTATTGATTGTCATGATATTGATTCTGAAGGGGAGGGCTCTGCTCCAGACCTTACCGGATATGGAACAAGGAAGTGGATGATTGATTTTATCAATAACCCAGAACATGAAAGATTTTACGGAAAGAAAAATGATCGTATGCCAGCCTACGGAAGGGATAAGAAACTATCCACTGAGGAAATTGAGATCGTCGTTGACTGGATACGATCCACGCCAGCAGATTTGTGAGTTTATTTGTTATATTGTAATTATGTTTGGGTATTTGATTCCTAGAATGTTATAAAAGTTTAACTAATGAATTTAATTATAAAAAAAGACGCTCAGGTTTTTGGACCTCATTCATCCGAAGAAATCTCTGAGTTTATCCAAAATGGGGATTTGAGTTTGAGTGATTTGGCATCACTTGAAGGAGAAGAAAATTGGCAACCTCTTCAGGTCTTTCTGGTTGATGAAGCTCAGGCTCAAAATCATGCATCAATAATGGATCAATTCGAAGATGATGATGTTGATTACGAAAAATTAAAAGAATGGGAGGATGTTTTTATTGATGAAGGCGAAGTAGATATTTCTGAAGACATGAATGACACTCAAGACGGAACTAATTCTGATCAATCGTCACCGCCACCTCTTATCGAAACTGAAAGTCCTGATTCGGGGGAAGCAGTAAGCTTGGTTCCTCCTCCCTTGTCTGCTCCTCCATTAGTTAACCCCGAGCCTATTAATCAGCCTGATCCTGTTCCAACTTTTCCAGATTCATCAAATCCGGTTGAAGAAAATATTGTTCCCCCTCCACCTAAATTACCTCCGCCGCCAGACCGACCTGTTGATATCCAAAATACGGAGCAGCAGAAAGTAGCTTCCCGGGCACCCCGTGATAGGATTGCAAAATCTCGTAAGATAAAAGGGTTGAATTCTAAACAGACGGTGATTGTCGTGAAAGGTGAAGGAGTCATTGCCAAAATTTATTCAACTTCATTGGTTTTCATTATTTTGATTATAATTGTATCTCTTTTTGGTTTTGCCGGATTAATTTTCGCACCAGATCGTATGATTCCTATTTTGACAAATCTTGGTGTACCACTGACCTTAATCGAAACGATCGTTTCACCCGTTAAAAGTTCTTAATTTTCAATTATGAATATTTATGTATCAAGAGACGGAGAAACTTTTGGTCCCTACTCGGATGAGCAGGCAAGGCAATTTTTACTATCAGGACAATTACTTGGTTCAGACTATGCACTTTATGAAGGCGAATCAGAATGGAAGACTTTAGGAGATTTATTGGGTGTCACTCAGCAAACTATCCCACTAGATCAACTTCCACAAAGCTCGGGTCAATCTTCCCAACCCAAGCAAAAAAAAGTAGTAAAAAAGAAAATCGCTGGGAAAAAGAGTATAAATTTGCAATCGAACCGTGGGCAAAGTTCTGTTGTCGTACAGAAGCAAGGTATTCTTTCCAGAATTCTTTCAACAATCATTATTTTTACTGTGACCTGTGTAGTAGTTTGTGGTGCGGTAGCTGGTTTATACTTTGTTTTTCCAGCGAAAGTCGGCCCAATGCTTAAAGTTTTCGGGATTTCAACTGAGCTCTCTTCTTCAAAGCAGGCAAAGAATGTTGCTCCAATAACGGAAAATAAAACAACACCTGACAATAACACTTTAAACGGTGAAGATCGTCAGCGATTAAGGTCTGCAAATATAATATTGTTGTCTACGGAAGATGGAGATGGCTTACGCGTTATGTCACCTGTTGATAAAGATCTGGGACTTACCGATGAAGATTTGGATGCTCTTATCCCTATTTCAGATCAAATTTTATCCATGGATTTAACCTACGCAGGGATTACAGATAAGGGTATTCTTACACTTTCTAAATTTGAAAATCTACGGAAACTCAACCTTGAAGGAAATACAGGCGTAACTGCTGCGGGTGTTGCAAATTTAAAGAATCTTAAAAATTTATCTTACCTTAACCTTGTTCGCACAAAATTAAATGACGAGATTGTTGACGTATTGATATCGATGGAAAATTTGCGGGAAATTTACCTTTTTGACACAGGTTTAAATCAAGAATCAATTTCGAGATTAGCTGATAAAAGACCCAAAGTTTTCGTTAACGGGGGTTAAGCCTTTTTTGTTATTATTTTTGACTTACGATTTGGAAAAAGCTCTTTGCATATTGGGCATTCCAAACCGAAACAGTTTCGTGCCTGACAAAATTCCCGTCCATAGAAAATAATTTGCAGGTGCAACTCATTCCATCGTTTATCTGGAAAAAGTTTTTTTAAATCTCGTTCAGTTTGAGTGACACTTTTTCCATTGGTTAATTTCCACCTTTGAGCTAGTCGATGAATATGAGTATCTACTGGAAAAGCGGGGAACCCGAAGGACTGAGCCATTACAACGGAAGCTGTTTTGTGCCCTACACCGGGTAATTCTTCTAATTCTTCGAAAGTATTGGGTACTTGCCCTCCGTGTTTGTTCAGAATAATTTCGGAAAGGCCATGGATTGCTTGTGCTTTTTTGGGAGCTAATCCACAGGGTCTTACTATAGTGTTAATTTGATCAATTGATAACTTGGACATAGCGAAGGGGTCAGCAGCACTCGCGAAAAGAGTCGGAGTGATCTTATTAACCCTTGCATCAGTGCATTGAGCGGAAAGTAAGACTGCAACTAATAAAGTATAAGAATCTTTATGATCGAGGGGGATTGGTGGCTTGGGGTATAACTCAGCAAGCTTCTTATCAACTAACTTTGCTCTTTCCTTTATTGTCATTGCTGAAATACTAACCAATTGATTAATTATTACAATAGATCATAATGTGACAGTATGGCACTTTTTCTTGGTGTGGAAATAAATTTGTCCCGGTATATCAGTTGTACATAATAGATAAAAACCTCTAAGTCGCTGTGTTGATCAGTTATATGCCATATTAACCGAATCGGAACGCAACTTGCACTTAAAACCATATGAATATCGATCCTGAAAAATTTACTGAACTTGGAATTTCCGCAATAAAAGAAATGTCTGAGGTGGCAAAACGGAACGGGCAGCAGGAAGTGGAAGTTTGGCACTTACTTTCGGCTCTAATGTCACAGGAAAATGGTATCGTACCTAGTCTTTTGGAAGATATGGGTGTTGGTACTGCTCCGGTACAACTTGGGCTTCAGCGGGAATTGAAGAACTTACCTAAGATTGCAGGAAATGTTAATACTGCTCGTTCCTATGCGTCAGCTGCCTTAACTGAAGCCGTTGAGAAAGGTCAATTGGTATCTGCCGAAATGCAGGATGACTATATTAGTACTGAGCATTTATTACTTGGCTTGGCTTTGGTTGGAAAACCGGCCACTTTTAAACAATTTCTTAAGAATTTTGAGCTAACAGAAAAAAAGATTAGGGACACTTTACATAATCTTAGAGGAGGGCAAAAAGTAACTTCTCGAACCCCTGAAAATTCTTTTCGTGCTCTTAAAAAATATGGAATTGATCTCGTCGAACAGGCAAAAGCGGGCAAGTTAGATCCGGTGATCGGTCGGGATGCGGAGATTCGACGTGTCATACGTATTCTTTCCCGAAAGACTAAGAATAACCCGGTTTTGATTGGGGAGCCAGGAGTGGGGAAAACTGCAATTGTTGAAGGACTTGCTCAACGAATCGTTCGTGGAGATGTGCCAGAAGGATTGAAAGATAAAACGATCTTTACACTTGAGATGGGCTCTCTTTTAGCTGGAGCCAAATTCCGTGGTGAATTTGAGGAACGTCTCAAGGCAGTGCTTACTGAAGTAAGTAAGGCTGAAGGAAGAATAGTTCTTTTTATTGACGAGATGCATACCATAGTAGGTGCGGGTAAAGCTGAGGGTGCGATAGATGCTGGAAATATGTTGAAACCGATGCTCGCTCGAGGTGAACTTCATTGTATCGGAGCGACCACACTTAATGAATACCGCCAGAATATTGAAAAGGATGCAGCTCTTGAACGTCGCTTCCAAACCGTGTTGGTAGACCAGCCAAATGTAGAGGATACTATTTCGATTCTCCGTGGTTTAAGAGAACGCTTCGAAATTCACCACGGGGTTAACATCCGTGATGAAGCTTTGGTCAATGCGGCGGTTCTTTCCAATCGATATATTTCGGATCGTTTTCTTCCCGACAAAGCAATCGATTTAGTAGATGAAGCCTGTGCAATGATTCGTACTGAACTTGACAGCATGCCCGCCGAGCTTGATGAAATAAGTCGTCGCGTACTTCAACTTGAAATCGAGGAAACAGCTCTTAAGCAGGAGAGGGATAAGTCGAGTAAGGAACGCTTGGAAACACTGCGCAAGGAATTGGGGAATGCCCGTGACAAGATGGAGACCATCAAGCGGCAGTGGGAAAATGAGCGTAAGGGAATTGACGATGTTCGTTTTCTGCGCGAGCAAATTGAAACGATGCGGGCTGATATGGAGCGAGCCGAACGGGCTTATGATTTGAATTTGGTTGCTGAGCTTAAACATGGAAAACTTCCTACTTTAGAGGCCGAATTGGAAGCCCTTGAAAAAGTGGATAAAAAAGACGATTCCATTCTTAAGGAGGAAGTCACGGCCGAGGAGATTGCTGATATCGTTGCACGTTGGACTGGGGTACCTGTCACCAAATTGATCGAAGGGGAGAGAGAGAAAATTCTTCGCCTGCAAAGTATTTTACACGAACGTGTAATCGGTCAAGAAGAAGCTGTCGATGCTGTGTCCGAAGCCATTATGCGAGCTCGGGCCGGGATCAAGGACCCCAATCGTCCAATAGGCTCATTTCTTTTTCTGGGCCCAACAGGGGTAGGAAAGACTGAGTTGGCCAAGACTTTAGCAGAGAGTCTGTTCGACAGTGAGAACAATGTTGTGCGTATCGATATGTCCGAGTACATGGAGAAGCACTCCGTAGCCCGTTTGATCGGAGCCCCGCCTGGTTATGTCGGATACGAAGAGGGTGGACAGCTTACTGAGGCGGTTCGGAGAAAACCTTACTCCGTCATTCTCTTTGACGAAATCGAAAAGGCTCATCCGGATGTCTTTAATGTTTTACTTCAATTGATGGACGATGGACGCCTGACGGATTCACAGGG
>JABGWZ010000154.1 GCA_018675995.1 Opitutia bacterium
CCACAGGCAAATGCAACAAGTTCATTGGGAATCGAAAAAAAGCCAGGAGCAGGAATATACGAACCTCTCTTAAGCGGCAGCGATATGGCAAAGCGCGTGCAAGCAACTAGCATCTCAAATTTATGGATTGTCCCCTCGGAACTTGATTTAGCCGCTGCAGAACTAGAGCTCAGTTCCCAGGAGAATTACCTAGGTAAGTTAAGAAGCTCGCTGAATAATTTATCCACCAATTTTGGATTGCGTGCGATTCTTATCGACTGTCCCCCTACACTCGGCTTACTTTCTATGAATTCATTATGTGCCGCCGATTTTCTGCTCATTACCCTTCAGTCAGAATACCTTGCTCTTGAAGGGTTAAGCCAAATTACAGGAATAATTAAGCAGCTGAAAGAATCTGGTGCTAACCCATCCCTTGAACTTGGTGGTATTGTAATGACGATGTATGATAATCGCACCCGACTGTCATACGAAGTTTGGCAAGAGGTCAATCAACATTACCCAAAGGAAATTTTCCGTACCGCAATCCCTCGTACCGTAAGGCTGAGCGAAGCGCCAAGCTTTGGAAAAACTATTTTTCAATACGATCCAAACGGCATTGGGTCAAAGGCGTACCTTTCGTTCTCAAAAGAAGTGAAAACAAGGTTTTTTCCCTAATTCGCATCTCCGCTTTCATCAATTTCACTACAGAGAAGATGGTTTCAGACCTGAATGAACTGGAAGATAAAATAGGTTATTCCTTTAACAACCTAGGACTGCTTACCCTGGCTGTCACTCACCCATCTTTCAATGAACACGATAAGAGCAAGGAAGATAACCAACGCATGGAATTCCTTGGAGACTCAATTTTAAGTTCTGTTCTCTCCAATGAATTATTTCATTTATACCCGGCTGAAGATGAAGGTGCATTAAGCAGAAAAAGAGCAGTTCTTGTTCGGGGAAGCTCACTTGCAAAAATTGCCTCTTCTTTACAGATTCAGGATTTCCTGCTCATGAGTAAGGCTGAATTGAAAAGCCATGGATATAACCGTAGCTCGACTCTCGAGGATGCGATTGAAGCAATTATTGGAGCAATTTACCTTGATGGTGGAATCGATGCGGCAACAAACTGTATTCTAAAATGGTTCGGTGACCTGAAAGAAAAAGTTGATAAAGAACAAGTTTTCTACAATCCCAAAGGACAGTTGCAGGAAATCTTACAGGAGCAGGAAAACCACTCAAAAATTGTATACCATCTAACTAAAGAAGAGGGACCGCCACATCAAAAAAGCTTCGAGGTTGACCTTATTCTCGGAAAAAAAACATTAGGAACAGGAATGGGGAAATCCAAAAAGGAAGCGGAAGAAGAAGCCGCCACCAAGGCCCTGCTAATTTTACAGAATCCGAGTAAAGTTGATCGCGAATAGCCATACCTGATGTGAAAAGAGTACTTATTCCCAACGTTGTACAATCAAGATTTATTCACTCATTGCCTGAAGCGGCAACTGCTGCATTAGCAGCTGATATATTGCTAAGGAATGGACATTCAGTTGTAATTTTAGTTGAAGAAAATATCCCTAAGGCGGAAGAGTGGGGAGAAGATGTCGCATCTTTTGTTGAAAATCTTAAACCTGGGCTAGAAATAGAGTTTCATCTATTTGACTCGGCACCTCCAGGAACACACCCGGATGCTTTTGAGAAAACTTGTGACCGTCTCGCAGTTCTCTCTTCATTGATACATGAAAATGAATCCGATGAAAAAATTATTCTTATCGCAACAACTCCGGATGCACTTGTCAGTGCATGCCCTAAATATTCCCGGCAAAAAGAGTCTGAGCTTATTTTACAAACAGGGCAGAATTTCAATTTTGATGAGTTATGCAATTCCCTCGTACATGACTTTGATTATTCATCAGAAATTCTATGCGAGGAACCAGGTCAATTTGCAGTTAGGGGTGGTTTAATTGATGTCTATCCGGTGAATGGCACAGAACCTGTGCGAATTGATTTCTTTGGAAATGAAATAGAAGAAATTCGCGTATTCGACCCAACAAGTCAGCGTGGCATATCCAAAACAAATGATGTAACCATTGCTTCGGCTAAATCGAACCAAGAAAGCGAACTGGAAGGCGAATTCTTTCATTACCTGAGTATGCCAGTAGCTTGGATTTTCCGTGAACCTGAACAATTGGTTACCCGATTTCCATTAGTATTCCATACCGCAACCAAAGATGCACTTAAACAGGCCAGTTTTGCGAATGCATTGGAGAGGAAGTGTGTAAAGAGAGATAATTTTTTAGGAACCAGTGAAATTCATGCTGGAGCAGGGATTTTTGATAATACCAAACCTATTGAGTTACCGGTCAAAATACTGGATCATATAAAAAATGATAACCCGATAATGGATATTGGCAGTGCCCGGTTTGAAAGTGAAAAAAAACACAGAACCAGTTATCTTTTTGATCTTTTATCCAAACAGGATGATGGACATGAAATAATTATTGCGGCTGGTGCGAAGCCTGAAGAAAAGAGGATTCAGGAGATCATTGAGGATGAAAGCTCACTGCAAAGACTAAATGCACGGTTCTTACCAATTGGCCTAAAGGAAAGTTTCGTTGTCGCCCCAGTGGACAAAAATGACAATTTCAGCCTTCTCATTGAAAATGATGGAAATGGCCTGGTTATTGCAACTGCCAGAGAAATCCTAGGAAGGGAAAGAAGCAGGAGGCCCATACGTTCCAAGAAAGCAATCGTTCGAAGAAACCAAGTCGATCAAGCTTTGGATTTCTCCGAGCTTGTTGAGGGCGATTACCTGGTTCATCACCAACACGGTATATGCCAATTTATTCAACTCGGGGAAATCGATGAGGGCACTCAAAAGGAGGAAGCTGTAACCCTTGAGTTTGCAGATGGTTTATTGCTCCATGTCCCCCTTCAGGAATCACATCTTTTGTCCCGCTATATCGGCCTTCAAAAAGCCCGACCGAAATTGGCAAAGTTGGGAGGAAAGGCATGGGCAAAAACAAAACAGGCCGCAGAAATGGCTGCCCTCGACCTTGCCGCTGACCTGCTTCGCTTGCAAGCCACACGAGATACTCAGTCCGGACATGCATTCCCTCCCGATGAACAATGGCAGAAAGAATTCGAAGACTCATTTCCATTCACCGAAACGGTTGATCAATTAAAAGCGATTATTCAGGTCAAGGAAGATATGGAAAAAGAACAACCCATGGATCGCCTAGTTTGTGGTGATGTAGGATTTGGGAAAACGGAAGTCGCTCTGCGGGCAGCTTTTAAAGCTGTAATGGACGGTAAGCAAGTTGCATTTATTGCACCTACAACCATTCTTTGCCAACAGCACCTAAATCTTTTTCGGGACCGAATGTCAGATTACCCGATTGCAATTGAAATGCTCAGTCGCTTTCGAACCGCAGGCCAGCAAAAAAAGATCATCAAAGCAACATCAGTGGGGTCCATTGATATTGTAATAGGTACCCACAGAATGTTTAGTGAAGATGTTCATTTTAAAGACCTCGGCTTACTAGTTATTGATGAAGAGCAAAGGTTTGGTGTACAGCACAAAGAATCCATCAAAAAAATGCGCGCTAATGTCGATGTGCTAACTCTGAGTGCCACCCCTATTCCCAGGACACTCTACTTTGCCATGGTTGGTGCTCGAGCACTAAGCACTATTGAAACCGCACCAGTTAATCGCAGACCAATCCGAACCATAGTCAGTCAAAATATGCCTGATATAATAACGCAGGCAGTACAAACTGAGTCTAGACGGGGCGGACAAATTTTCTATCTTCACAATCGGGTTAAAACGATTTACTCAGTTGCCAGAAAACTTGAGACTCAATTCCCAAAGCTTCGAATTGGAATCGGGCATGGTCAGATGAGTGAAAGTGAACTGGAGGAGGTAATGACGGATTTTGTAGCTCATCGCTTCGATATACTTGTATGCACCACCATAATTGAATCCGGTCTTGATATTCCAAACTGTAATACAATTATAATTGAAGGAGCAGATAAATTCGGATTGTCTCAATTATATCAATTAAGGGGACGGGTTGGTCGCTTTGACCGACAGGCATATGCATACCTTCTTTTAAATAGGCACCTAACCGTTTCGGATCAGGCTCGAAAGAGGTTGGCAGCTATCCGCCAGATCAACAACTTTGGGGCTGGCTTTCGTATTGCCCTGCGCGACCTTGAATTAAGGGGTGCTGGAAATCTTTTAGGCAGCGAACAGAGTGGTCATGTTGCTGGTATTGGTTTTGAACTTTATTGCCGCTTGCTTAGGGAAAGCGTTTCAAGGTTAAAAGGAGAAGAGCTTTCCTTGCGCCCATCAGCAATAGTACGGATTGATTTTCTTACTGCAGGTGAACCAACAAAAGAGGAATCGGAGGAAAATAATATGTTAATGGGATCTTACTTTCCAGATTCCTATGCATCAGAACCAAGGTTAAGAATCGATTCATATCGGAAACTTGCCCAGTTTCAGGACGAAAAAGATGTTAATGATTACCTTGATGAATTAAAAGACCGGTTTGGAGTACCTCCTGATGAAGTGATCGCATTAACTGAAGAGACAAAAATTAGATGCTTGGCTGAAGAGGCAGGATTCGATCTTGTGGAGGTTCGTAAAAATGAACTTTATTGCCGATTAATCAAAAGAGGAAAGGATAAAACCAAACTTTATCATCGAAAAGCAGGTCAAATTCCAAAACTTTCGGCAAAAGATCCACTTTTGAAGTTGAACGAAATCATTCGAGTCCTAAAACTAATTATCCATGGGAATAAAAACTAAAAGAACATCCTTTAAAATTCTGGGAATCTTTATCATCGGGCTCTCTGGACAATCTCAACTCTTCAGCGCCGAATTAGTGGAGTTAAACCGTGTAGTCGCAAAGGTTAATGAGAGAATCGTAACCTGGGGTGAAATTGAGAACGCAATGACTATGCTCAACTTCACTGATCAGGAAAAAAAAGTGAGAGCCAACGAATTTGTTGATGGAAAAATTGATCGCCTACTCTCAATTATTGCCTTTCGGGAAAAGGGGATGCAAATCCCAGAAGCTTACATTGAGCAACAGTACAACAAGAAGCTTATAAGCGAATTTAATGGAGACCGAAAGTTATTCCGGGACTACCTGAAGACTAATGGTCGGTCACAGTTGGAGTACAGAAAAGATTTAGAGGAGGAAATCATATAC
>JABGWZ010000252.1 GCA_018675995.1 Opitutia bacterium
GTAAATAAGAGGCACTTGGAAATTTTTGTATCTGCACCCAAAGAATGGCAAAAATTTGAATATGATGCGACAAAGATGGCAAAATCATTTTTAGAAAGAGGTCGTATTCGGATATCAATCTCAACGGTAAAAAATACGGAACAGGAAAAAAAACAGGTGTTTAATGAATCACAAATACAAGAAGACCTTAACTGGTTAGAAAGTTTTATGATCAAGAAAAAACAACCCTTTAATATTACATCCGAATTAATTCTTCAACTTTCCAGTAATCACAAATATGAACCGGAATTACCCGCTTTGGACAAAGTGAGTAAAGAGCTCGAACAGGCACTTAGTCTGGCTTGCGAAGAACTTGTAAAAATGAGGGAAACTGAAGGAGCAGCAATCAAAGCTGATCTAACGGAAAGAATTGATCGCGTTGCCGCGTTCGTAATCGAAATGAAAAAAAGCAGCGAAGGCATGGTTTCAGAGCACAGAGAAAAATTACTTGAAAGGTTGAGGCAGTCCGGATTGTCAATTGATGAGAATGATGATCGGATTGTTAAGGAAATCGCCTTATTTGCAGAAAAATCTGATACCTCTGAAGAAATTACCCGTTTAGGGAGCCACCTCGAGCAAATGAAAGAAACTTTCGAATTAAAAGGATCAATTGGTAGAAAAATCGAATTCCTCCTACAGGAAATCTCAAGAGAATTAAATACATTCTGCTCAAAATCAGCACGAATTGAATCAACAAAGATTGCACTGGAAGCGAGAACAGAAATTGAAAAAATGAGAGAGCAATCTCTCAACATCGAATAAACTAGTCGCCTGAAGATAAAGGGGGCGTTTCGCTATTTATCTCTTTTGCCTTTTTACTTTCAATCAGGCCAAGAATAAGGTACCCGAATGCACCGATAAATATCCCTGAATCCGCAATATTAAAAACAGGGTAATCGTAGTTAACGATGGGAATATAAACATCGATAAAATCAACTACGGCAGCAGGTTCACGGAATAAACGATCGCTTAGATTCCCAGCAATCCCACCGCAGATAATTCCAAAAACAACTTGAGGTTGCTTTTTATTAAGCTCCAATTGAGCACGAAAGAGAAATATCGCAAACAATGCAACGCCCGCCAAGATGGTCAAAAGCATAGGATAGTCCGAAAGCATACTCCATGCGGCCCCGGGGTTAGTTATGTAAGTGAACTCCAATAACGATTTCTGCCCATTAATACCTTCCAATACCACTATAGGGTAAAGCATAAGATCGTGGGCATTTTCCACCACCCATACTTTGGTTACCAGATCAAGTATTAGTACTAGAGAAAAACAGAACCAAAATCTGAAATAATTCACAGGGAAGTTAGAAAGAGAGGGGAAAAGAAAAAATTAGTCGTCTTGCCCCATAGTAGAGTCCGCAATGGTTGCAAAAACTCCTCCGCCCAAATCTCGGTCTTTTCGGTTCCTCTGTTCGAATTGTGTTTGCCCCTCCAATGAAAACCGAGTGAAGGGAACAACTTTCAAGCGTGCTTTCTTGATAGGTTTTTTAGTTTCCTGACAGATACCAAAAGTGCCATCAAAAATTCTGTCTATCGCGTCCTCAATTTCCTCCAATGCGTCCTGCTCGGAAGCAACCATGGAAAGAGCAACATCTCGGTTAAATGACTCAGTTCCGGAATCAGAAGAATTGATAGACAATTCACCGGAAGATTCTCTTGCAGATGTACCCAAAGTTTCATCGGCACGGGCTCCAAGAGCACCTTTTAAGGAATTCCTCAAAGACATCAGATCATCATAATAGGACTGCCATTCTTGTGGAACCTTAGTTTCATCCCGTATAGGACGGGTTGACACTGTAGAGACACCAAAACCTAGAATATCGTCAATCGATGCAGTTTGAATTTTTTTAACTTTAGACGACCTACCCTTCTTTTTCGGTACAGGAACAACCTCAGTAGGCTGGGATTCGTCTTTTTTCTGTTTTTTATTCGTGGCCTTGGCTTCTTTTTTCCTTTTATCTATAATACTCCGTACGTCATCGAGGCTGAATGTTAGAGTTTCTTTTTTTTCTTCTACAATTAATCCCTTTGCCTTGGTTTTATTTACAATCTCACGAACTTTAACCTCAACTTCAGATTTAAACTCTGACTTTGCTTTCCTGCCCCGTTTTTTTGGAATTGCTTCTAAAACTTCCGCTTTCTTGGATTTTGTAGCTCGGGGAGCTTTTGGAGGGGTTGCGTCTTTTTGCTTAGCAGAAGATTCGACTGATGCTACAGACTTCTTAGGTCTACCGACTTTTTTCTTTACTGGCACGGTCTCTTCGCCCTTTACTTTTTGGGTGAGGGAAGCTTTCGGTTTTGCGGATTTTTTTGATGTTACTTTCTTAGTCATGTTGAAAAAATGGTTTAGGTTATGACTCTAATCTAGTTTTGCAAGTACTTCAGCACAGCGAGGAGAAACATCTCCCCATGGATCGACCGTAATAAGTTCTGGAACCCATCGCCAACTTCGGGGGCACCTCACCCCCATTGCATGCTTAGCAGTTATTTGCAATTCCACATTTTCGGGTATTTCCACAAGAGAAACATTCGAAACTATAAATATTTCCGCTAATTCTTCCGCCCTTTTTTTAAAAATTTTCAATCGAGGGTCATTAACAGGCATGCCAATCTCAATTTCAGCCTCAAGTGACTGGCCAATTTCCTTACGACCACGAAGGGTTTCAAGCGATTCGTTTACGGTTGACTCTTTAAAGTCTAAAATGGATTGAGCTTCCAATATTTCGTCTCCACCCTCCCATTCCTCCTGAACAGTTGGCCAAGGTTGCAGGGCGAGTGCATCGTCAGCCAAATCTTTTCCAAATTTATGATAAGACCAAGCCTCGTCAGCAGTGAAGGGTGCCATTGGACCAAGAATTTTGATTAACGATTCAAAAATTAGATGCAAAGCCGTTTGCGTCGACCTCCTTTTAAGATCGTTAGCATGCAGCGTGTAAAGCCTGTCTTTAATTATATCATGATATGTTGATGAAAGAACATTTGAGCAAAACCGATTAATCGCCTGCACTACTCGATGAAATTCATAAACTTCGAATGCATCGCTTACCTCCTTAATTAAGGCATTTGTTTGCCCAAGTGCCCATCGATCAATGATAGATAAATCTGGTATGGGTACGGCGTGTTCGGAAAAGGAAAAATCATGTAAATTACCGAGTTGAAATTTAATTGAATTCCTCAAGGTTCGATACGATCTTACAACCTGCCCAAGGATTTCATCGGACAACGGTATATCTCTTCTAAAATCTTCAGAACAAACCCAAATCCTTAAAACATCAGCACCGTATTTTTTAATGTAAGAGTCTGCGGTTTGGGGTTTCCCATCACTTTTTGAAATTTTTCGTCCGTCCCCATCGACAACAAACCCATGAGTAACTACTCGCTTGTAAGGTGCCTCTCCAAATGCTATCATACTTGTCCAAAGTGAACTTTGGAACCATCCGCGATGCTGGTCACTACCCTCCAGGTACAAGTCTGCTGGCCAACTTAGACTCTCGTTGCTTTTCAGAACTGCGCGGTGGCTACAACCAGAATCGATCCAAACATCCAAAGTATCTGTCCCTTTCGTAAGCTGACGCCCTTTCCATTGACTTGGAATGGAAATTCCTTCAAGCAATTGCTCCTCAGATAAAGAGAACCATGCATCAGTTCCTAATTTCTCAATTTTCTCAGCAAGACCGAGAATGATTTTTTCGTCTAGTAAAGGTTCACCGTCTTCATCATAAAAAACAGGTATTGGGATACCCCATGACCTTTGCCTGGAGATACACCAATCAGGCCGGGATTCTAAGAACCCACGAATACGGTTTTTTCCCCAATCCGGTGTAAAGCCAACAGAATTTACATGCTCTAAACATTTTTCCCGTAATCCATCTTTGTCTAATTCAACAAACCATTGATCCATTGCTCTGAATACAACAGGGGTTTTACTACGCCAACAATGGGGATATTGGTGGTTGTGCTCATGTAATGCGAGTAACCTGCCCCGCTCCCGAAGAATATCCAAGACACTTTCATTAGCCCTACAACCACTTGCTTTTTCCAGAACGGATACTCCTACTAAGGACTGCGGTATTTGACCATCATCGACATAGCACCCATTATCGTCTAAAGGGCAATAAACCTCTAAACCATTCTGTAATCCTGTTATATAGTCATCTAAGCCGTGACCGGGAGCGATATGTACACACCCGGTTCCTGATTCAGTCGTTACATATTCAGCAGAAACAACCGGACTGCTACGATCAATGAATGGATGTTCAGTTTCACGAGATACAAGTTCATCACCAACCACAATCTGTCCTTTTTTAAAATCTACGATACCACAGGAAGAGATAAAACTGTCGCAAAGTGCATCGGCAACCCAATAAGTTTTTTTATTAGTAATAACTTCTATGTATGATTTTCTTGGATGAACTGCTATCGCAAGATTTGCCGGCAAAGTCCAAGGAGTTGTTGTCCAAATTACCAAGTATGACTCATTGGTATCTCCATCCACCTTATTTTTTAGACGAAAAGGTACATAAATAGACGGACTGATGTGATCCTTGTACTCAATTTCGGCTTCAGCAAGAGCAGTTCTGCATGGAATTGACCAGTAAACAGGCTTTTTACTGCGATAAACCAAACCCATTTTTACAAATTCAGCAAATGTTCGAATTATTGCAGCTTCATAGCTTCCATCCATAGTCTTGTATTCCTGTTCCCAATCTGCAAGAACTCCCAACCTTTGAAACTGAGAACGCTGGATCTCAATAAAACTTTTCGAGAATTCCTGACAAGCCTGACGTAAAGAAAGAACATCAAATTCTTTTTTTTCTTTTTGCAATGACTTGCTTACCTTGTGCTCGATTGGTAAGCCATGGCAGTCCCAACCAGGAATGTATGGTGTTCGAAAACCGCAAGAATTTTTGTAGCGGATAATCACATCTTTCAAAGTTTTATTCAGTGCTGTGCCAACATGTACATCCCCATTGGTAAAAGGAGGTCCGTCATGCAGAATAAAACTTTTATTCTTGGCATTTTTTTCCTGCATTTTTTCGTAAATACTTTTTTTCTGCCAATGAGCCATTCTCAGTGGTTCCCTTTCAACGGCATTTGCTCGCATGGGAAAATCGGTTTTGGGTAAATTCAAGGTTTCCTTGAGTTTGTCTGCTTGGTTCATGGTATACTTTGGGAATAAATGCAAAGGCACGCAAGATGTGGGATTATCACAACATGTCAACAATGGAAAATACTATAGCGATTCTACTTGCTATCTAAAGAGTAAAACTCACCCTTTATTTACTTATTTTATGTATCAGTTCTTAAATTCTACCTGCTCGCCACTTCAATTGGAAATGTTTCCTCTTTTTATTGGTGCACTAATTCTTTCAATGGTCCTAGGTTTTTTTCTCCTGACAAAGGGAGGAGACTTGCTTAGCGATCACTGCTCAAACTTAGCTGAATCTATAGGGGTGCCTAGCGTGGTTGTCGGGTTAACGATTGTCTCGATTGCAACCTCAGCCCCTGAGCTATTTACTTCAATTGCAGCTGTTAGCAGTGGGGCACAGGGTTTGATTCTAGGAAACATTATCGGTTCAAATATAGCAAACATTGGACTAATTCTGGGCATATCCTTATTCATTTCCCCTATTAATACAGTTGGAGCAGTATCTTCAACTCAAAGAAATTTGTTACTCATCTTAAGCTTCAGTTTTACGGGATTTTTACTCTTTAGTTCGTCACAGGCTTTAGGTTTTTGGCCTGGTGTAATTTTACTTATTTTTATTTCCAGCTATTTAATTTTAATTACACGTAATGCATTATTAAACAAAAACTCAAAATTGGTTAGCAACAAATCCTCGAACAAAGATACGAAACTAAATAATATCCCATTATCAGTATTAATGATTTTAATTGCCACTTCTGCGTTATGGGTTGGCTCTGATTCATTAGTTTTTGGCGCAAAAAACCTGGCATCTCTAGCAGGTGTGCCCGAGGAACTAATTGGGTTCACACTAGTTGCAATTGGAACAAGTTTGCCCGAGCTTGCAGCTTCAATCTCCCTTACCAAAAAGAAGGAATATACAATGCTCATGGGGAATATATTGGGTTCAAACCTTTTCAACATCGCCTTGGTTGGTGGAATTGCAGGCATAATGGGTCCGATACAAGTTAGCACCACTTATCCTTGGATTGATTATTTGTCCCTACTAATTTTAACAGGTCTCTTCACCTTTTGGCTAAAAGGTAAGATTCTTACCAAGTCAAATGGACTGATGCTTTTAACACTATACCTATGTGCAACTATCGCTACATGGATGTATAATAGTTAAACACAATATGCCTAGCTTCGCTAAGCATTTGTCTTGCCTCTAAATGGAACTAAGATTCTTCGCCAACCTGGAAACGAAGAAACTGTTCAACTTTAATTTCATCTCCTAGTTCCTTACCTAAAGATGAGAGTAAGCTTTTTATAGTTTGATCGGGGTCTTTAACAAAAGATTGCTCAAGAAAGCAAGAATTTGAAAAATATTTATCTAGTTTACCAGCAACAATTTTTTCAATCGCTTGCGGAGGTTTTCCTTCTGCTTGTGCTTTAGCAATTTCTGTTTCTTTTTGGACAAGATCTTGTGGGACATCGTCTCGAGAAACACAAACTGGGGATGTAGCAGCGATGTGCATGCACAAATCTTTTGCCAATTCTTTAAGTTTAATTGAATTAGAACTTTCACTTAAGCTAGCTGAAATAGATAAAAGTACAGCAACTTTTCCTCCTGTATGAACATAGCTTTCAACAATGCCATGAGATTCTACTGATAAGATGGAAGATCGAGAAATTCGGATATTTTCACCAATTTTTGCAACTTGTTCGGTGCGTTGTGATTCCAAATCTGCGTCAGCGTTCTCAAGTAATTGGCGAGCAACATCTGAAGCAAAGTGAACAAAATCATCATTCTTTGCCACAAAATCAGTCTCGCAATTTATCTCGACTAAAATACCTCGAGAATTATCATCCGATAAACATTGGGCAACGATTCCCTCTCCAGCGTCTCTACCAGCTTTTTTAGCTGCCGTAGCTACACCTTTTTTCCGAAGTATGGAAACTGCATCATCAAGGTTTCCATTACTCTCAACTAAGGCACGTTTACAGTCAATTAATCCTGCACCAGTTTTTTCACGCAGGCTTAAAACATCATCTTTGGAAATTGCAGACATTGTATTTATAATTAGTTCTAAATTTAAGATTTTTTCTTTTCTTCAGCTGGAGCTGTTTCAGTTTCTTTCGATTCTTCGATCATCGGTTCTTCAGCTTTCGGCACTTCTTGTGAAGTTTCTGCTGAGGTCGAACTTGGCTCAGTGACAATTGTTGACGGACTATCATCTCGAGGACGGCGGTCATCAAAATCAGTCTCTTCATATCCTTCGGGTAAAGTAACCTCCGGTTCACCCTCTTGGTCAATAAAATCAGGTTCCTGCGTAACCGGGGTTATATCCTTACGGCGAGTAGGTGCTTCCACTCTTTTGGATGAACCTGTTTGAATGGCTTCTAAAATAACATCAACTATAATTCTTATCGATTTCGTTGAATCATCATTCCCAGGAATCGGAAAGTTGATTAA
>JABGWZ010000118.1 GCA_018675995.1 Opitutia bacterium
ACCGAGACTTCCTCATCGTGTCTGAAGTGCTGAAGGTCTTTAAGGAACTCAGCGGCTGAGGCATAGCGTTCATACTTGTTTCGCTTCAGTGCCTTCATGCAAATGGCCTCCAGGTCACGGGGGATATTCCGGTTTGGTGCAACCTCCCGTGGGAGGGGTAATGGTTGATCCAAAATCTTTTTCTTAATTTCGTATGGATCTTCCCCTTCCACAAAGAATTGTAAGGTCATTATTTCAAAAAGAATAATCCCTAATGAGAAAACATCTGTCCGACCGTCAAGGTCGGCCTCTCCTTTTGCAATTTCAGGTGGCATGTACATCGGAGTTCCATAGTGCCGACCAACTGGGGTCATGGTGGTGTCAGATTTCTGTTGAGGAAGAATAGAGTCCGGTGCGGAAAGAGTTGTGCTACCAAGAACCTTGGCCAATCCCCAATCGAGGACATAAACTTCCCCAAACCTACCCACAATAATATTGGCCGGTTTTAAATCCCGATGTATAACGCCAAGGTCATGAGCAAAAGCCATGGTTTGGCAAACTTGAATCAAAATATCAAGCAGCCGGGGAAGTGGGAACTTTTCCACAACTTCAGGAACTTCATGCCTTAAATCCTGAAGGATTTCTCTGAGGTCACGGCCATCCACTTTTTTCATTGTGAAAAATAGCTGCCCATCCCTGTCCCGCCCAAGTTCATAGAGTGGGACGGTGCCAGGGTGTTGAATATTTGCAGTTACCCTGGCTTCACGAAGAAATCGTTTGGACTCAATTTCAGAGTCACGAAGATCTTCATGAAGAGTTTTGTATGCGACTTCTCTGGCAAGATTAAGGTCGAGAGTAGTATACAACTTGGCAGTCCCCCCCTCAGATAATGGTTTTAGCTCATCGTATTTTAATGAACCACTTTTCCATGCACGTGGCAGAAGGGTGTCAGTTTTATCCGATTCAAAAATAAGGGGTTTTTGTGGTTCTTTTTTAATCACCTTGCAGGTTCTATTTTATTTTTCTGTCTATTCTTTCTGGCGATTTTCTTGGTTGTCATTAAAGCAACATCCTGACCGAGGTGGTCGCGTTTTTTCTTTCGGGCAATTTGTATTTGCCGGTTTCTCTCAACTAAGCTGGCTCGTCTGACGGGGTCGAGTTTATCTGCACAGTGGGGGCAGCAAACACCCGGTTCGTATTTTTCAGATTCCAAGTCCTTTTCTTGAAGCGGCCATCGGCAGCCAAAACAAATTTTAGCATTTCCGTCCTTTAATCCATGAACAACGGATACCCGGTGGTCGAATACGAAGCATTCCCCGTCCCAGAGGCTATTCTCAGGTTCAATTTTCTCGAGATAATTTAAAATGCCGCCTTTTAGGTGGTACACTTCTTTAAATCCTTTTTTGATAAGATGAGATGATGCTTTTTCGCAACGGATTCCACCGGTACAAAACATAGCAACTTTCTTTTCTTTATGATTGGTCAGCTTTTTTTTAACATATTCATCCCATTGGCCAAATGTCTGAGTATTCGGATCTACCGCATTTTTAAAACTTCCAATCTCAACCTCGTAATCATTTCGAGTATCAATTACCGTGATTTCCGGGTCGTTGATAATGTCATTCCAATTTTCCGGTTCAACATATTTGCCAACCTGTTCATTGGGATTGATGGAGGAATCCCCAAGCGTAACGATTTCATCTCGAACCGCTACCCGGATCCGGTAAAAAGTTTGGCGGGGAGTTATCGAAAGCCGGTATGTTAAATTGGTAAAGCGGGAATCTTTTTTGATAAAATCCATAATTGCCTCTATCCCGTCGGCTGTACTGGAGATGGTTGCATTGATCCCTTCTTCAGCAAGAATAATAGTGCCAAGTATATTAAGTTTCTTACAGCGGGTTCTTAGCTTTTTTTGCCATTCCAAGCAATCAGGCAAGTGGGCAAATTGATAAAATGTGGCTACTGTTTGCTCCATTACTTTTGTAATCTAATCAATTACTGTGAGATAATCGAAATAAAAAAGTGACTTGTTTTATGAGTTTATTTCAATGACCGCTTTTAAAACACCAGAGTCCGGTTGAATGATCGATTCGAATTGTTCCTCGACCTCTTCCATGGTTATTCTGTGAGTAATCCATGGAATGGTGTCAATGGTACCGTCTTCGATTAAGCGAAGGATGCGAGGAAAATCTCTTGGTAGTGCATTGCGAGATGCAAGGAGATTAACCTCCCTACGGTGAAGTGCGGGGTGGGCGAAAGATATTTCTTGAGTTGTAATTCCAACATAGACAAGGGAACCGCTGTAGGCCACATATTCCAATGCGTTAGACATTGAATGGTGGTTTCCAGTTGCATCCGTGACCACATCATAAAGTTGCCCGCCGGTTATTTCTTTCATTCTCTCAAGTTCTGAGCCGTCTCCTTTGAATTTGACCAGGTTTTCGATGCCATAATTCGTTCGGCAGAAATCTAGCCTTTCTTCGGACATATCCATCACTGTTAATGATGCACCGGTAAGTCGAACAAATTCAAGAGTTGATAGACCAATCGGTCCGGCACCGATAATCAGTGCATGATCCCCTTTTTGAGCACTCCCCCGGTCAGATGCGTGGCACCCAATTGCCAAAGTTTCAACTAAAGCGAGTTGTTCGTATGAAAGTAGTTCGGACGGGTGAAGTTTATCTGCCCGAATGATTGAGCGCTCGCAAAGACCACCATTCATCATGACACCAAATACCTTGAGGTTTTCACAACAGTTCCCCATTCCTTTTTTACAGGGGTGGCATGTCCCGCAATTTAGGTACGGTTCGACAGAGCACCGATCACCAGGTTTAATATTTTTAACATTCTGGCCAACTTCGAGAACCTCAACACCAAGCTCATGACCCGGAATGCGTGGGTAATCAAAAAAAGGAAACTTACCCAGGTAACAGCTTACATCAGTTCCA
Organism: Opitutia bacterium; assembly: GCA_018675995.1. Lineage (GTDB taxonomy): Bacteria > Verrucomicrobiota > Verrucomicrobiia > Opitutales > Seribacteraceae > Seribacter. The sequence goes on from JABGWZ010000118.1 coordinate 2,928, forward strand.
CAGATTCCCATCCGTGAGGTACGAATAAGAGCTTCATTGGGACCTGGTTTACCTGGTTCATCTATATTGCATGACAGGAATGTTTTTGGTGCAACTAATTGAATTGCTTTCATAGATTATAGGCAAAAGCCGAGGCAAAAATAATGATTATAAGCCCACGGACTGGAGCCAGAAGTGAGCCATTAATGATGCACCGTGTGGACTCGGGTGCACACCGTCCCCGGCCCAGTGAGCGGGCGGAGCAAAATTAACTGCCTGGTCGAACATCGATTGGAAGGGTACAAAGACTGCACCATTTTGATCTGCGACTTTTCGAGCCGAAGCACGATACTTATCAAATTCGGGGAACCACTTGTCATTTACTGCTCCGCATCTAAGTACAAATGGTTCACAGATCACAAATTTTGTGTTGGGTAGTGCTTTGTGTGTTCGTTCCATCAATGCGAGAAAGTCTTTTTCATAGGTCTCAACTGTGCCGTCGTACTTACCGTTTAGACCATGCCAAATATCGTTAACCCCAATTAAAATACTAAGAATGTCAGGTTTTAATTCAAGGCAGTCCCGTTCCCATCGATCGGCTAGTTGGTGCACTTTGTTTCCGGAGATTCCACGATTATGAATGGTTAATCCAAGTTCGGATTGGCCAACTAACAAATTGGACGCGGCCATCCATGCATAGCCCCGCCCGAATGCTTTTTGCTGATTGGCTACCTGATTTTTTTTATCACGCCCCGCATCTGTAATGGAGTCTCCCTGAAAGAGAATAATATTGTTTTTCTTCAGGTTGATTTTTCTTAGTTCATCCGGTTGTTCAGCTAATACTTTATTCGATAATGTGGATGCAAGACCTGCAAGTGCAGTGGTCCCAATTATTTTTCTTCGTGAAATGGAAAAGGACGGAATATTCATAATGAATATTATTGGATGCTATTTGAATTTTAAAATCAATATATAAATGAATGAATAGTGATAAATCTTTGAATCTTGCCCATTATGAATGGGGTATTAGTTTGTCGAGATGGCATTAGAAGAAAAGTTATCAGAATTAGGATATAAACTTCCCTCTCCACCGCAGGCTGCTGGTCTTTACAAGCCGGTACTTATTAATGACGGTGTTGCTTCATTTTCTGGTCACCTTCCAATTGGAATCGATGGGGTAATGATTACGGGTCGGGTGGGAGTGGATTTAACGGTGGAGGAGGGCAGTCGTGCTGCCATACAAGTCGGATTAAATATTCTATCAAGTATGCGTGCAGAGCTTGGTGATCTTGATCGAATTGATAGAGTGTGTAAGTTGCTCGGCATGGTGAATGCAGGTCCAGGTTTTACCCAACACCCTGTAGTAATAAATGGATGCAGCCAACTTTTCTTCGATCTTCTTGGCGAAGATAACGGAGTGGGTACGAGAAGTGCGTTTGGAGTTTCTGGTTTACCCGGGAATGCAGCTGTGGAGATTGAGGGGTCTTTTATCCTTAAGAAATGAGAGTTGTCCGTTGGTTTATGTGGGTAATCGGATTAGCGGTGCTAAGCGGACTGCTTCTTTTCCTACTTCATCCATTTGTTTTACCCGGATATGCCTGGCTCTTCCACAAACAAAATGCAACCAAGGGTGCGGATGCAATTATTTGTCTGTCCGGTGGACGAATAACCCGAGTCCCTGAAAGCCTGAGGTTATGGAATAGAGGGTTTGCAAAGCAGCTTTTCGTGACTGCGGAAAAGCCAAAGAACAGGGAGTTTCAAAAACTGGAACTCAGTCACCTTGGATTTGCCAAGGCGGTAACCAGAAAAATGGATTTAAATGCAACCTGGCAACTTTTACCCTCTTTGAGCGGTGGAGCAACTTCGACCTTTGATGAGGCAGAAGATGCATTAGCCCTGTCCTTGGAGAAAAACTGGAACCGAATTATTATTGTAACTGATGAGTTTCATACAAAAAGGGCACACTTCGCCTTTCAAAAAATATTTGAGGATTCAGGAGTAAAAGTGGAAGTTGCGGGTGCTCCGAACGAAATCTTCTCGATCGAGGATTGGTGGAAATCTGATCGCGGAATAATGGCCTATTTCGGAGAAACGGTTAAATTTCCTGTTTATTTTTTTTTTACTTCTGAACCTAAATTAGTTCGGAATGATTAAGCTAGAATTTCCTTGATTGGTTTTGGTTTTCCCCCAAGGAAAGTTGGCCGACCGGGAAGACGGCGAATCTTTGTTCCGGTTATTCCTAGTGCGGTTGCAATAGTAGCATGTATGTCCTTAGGTTCAAACTCGGGAAATGGGTCACGCCCGTAATCATCAGTTTCACCGACAGCAATTCCACCTCGTATTCCTCCTCCAGCCATCATGGCAGAGAATCCATTAGGGTGATGGTCGCGACCGCCATTACTTTTCACTTTTGGGGTACGACCAAATTCAGTTGTAACAACAATCATGGTTGAGTCGAGCATGCCTCGATCACGCAAGTCAGTCATAAGGGCGGATACCGTCCCGTCTAATTCATTGCTTAAACGATCAAGGCTATTTGTGCCACTATGCATTGAATCCCAGTTCTGACTGGATGTAACCTGAACATAACGAACGCCTCTCTCCACCAAACGCCTGGCGAGTAGGGTACCCTGACCAAATGGATGGTTTCCGTATCGATTCTTTAAATTTGCCGGTTCCCGCTGAATATCAAAAGGCTCAGCCATGTCCCCAGAAATAAATTTAACAGTCTGGTCGTAAAAATCGTTGTATGATTTGACATCATCATGGGGGAAATAATGTGAAAAAGCAGCGGAAAACTTTTGTGCTAATTTTACCCGTCTGTCTAGTTGTTGCTTATCAATTTCAGGAAGTAAGTCCTTAATCCCGCGGGATGCGTTTCCAATCGGCAGGGGACTGTATTCTGGTGGGAGGAAGCCTGGTCCAGGGTTTCCACTGGCTACTAGCACACTAGATGGTAAAACAGGATGGGATTTACCAAGGAACATCTGAGCCCATGAGCCAAGTTGGGGATGCGTCATTCCGCTCCTTTGTCGATAACCCGTGTGCATGACATAACGAGCCTGGGAATGGGCACCTGTCTTGGTGGTAAGGGATCGAATTACGGACAGATCGTTTGCCTGCAGAGCCAGTTTGGGAAGTTGATCCGAGAGTAAAAGGTCGGGGCTTTGGGTTTTAACCGGTTTGCTTTTTCCTCCAATACTATTTTTTTCCTTAGGGTCAAAGGTGTCGGTCTGACTCATTCCTCCACGCATGTATAAAAAGATTACCCGTTCACAAGGTGGTTTTTTATCGGGTTTGGCGAGATTCGCACCATTTGAAAATGATGGCAGAATGCTTAGCCCAAGGGTTGTTTTGGCAGCATGGAGAAGTAGGGATCTTCTCGAGCATTCATTGATTTCGGGAAAAAGATGATTCATTATTCGGTCGGATTTTATTTAATGAAGAAGAACTCCGGGGTATTGAGCAGGGCCCAGATTAAATCAGAGAAATCCCCGGAGCTTGCACTCTGCATCTCCTCGAGAAGCAGATTCTTTTCCTCTTCTGTCGGAAGACGATTTAAAATACTTAAGAATACAACCTCTGCTTTTTTCCAAGGATTTTTGAGTCGTTGGAGTCTTTGGAATATCAGGGAGTCTGGGCTGGTTAATACCTCGGTTGTGAATCCGTTCATTAGTTCCATTAACTGCGGGACAGAACCAACTTTACTTGTAGATCCGACCACAAAAAGTCTTTCGGATTGGCCAAATTTTTGTAGGAAGTGACCGGCAGGTGCGGGTTGAGGTAATTCAGATGCGCGGGCAAGGATTAACTGGTTTTTTCCTTTGCTTGTCGTCAAAGTCTGATCGGTGGAAATATTGTTATATGTTCTTCCTTCGGTGAGCACCGCTTCTCCAGTGTAGGAATCTACAAGGCGATATTTTTCGTCAGTTAAGTTATCAATGAAGTGAAAGGCAGTCCAACCATCGTTTATATCCATTAAGCTAACAGGAGTAGGCTGACGGTATCGTAATGGATCCTTAACCATAAGTGTAACCAGGGAGTCCCAAATTTGCTCGGCAGTCATTCTTCGCAAAATTGGTCCTTGAAAAAAATAGTCATCCTCTTTTTCCATCTTCTTGCGGGTGGCAAGGCGATTGTAAGAGTGCGTGTGCATTAAAACCCATGAAAATGCCCGCAGGTCAAAGTCAAGAGCAACCATTACCTCCGACAATGTTTTGAGTAGTCTTGGGTTGGCGCATTTTTCTAATTTCACATTGTGTAAAGGTTCTGCGACGCCTTGTCCCATAAATCGCGCCCACATTCTATTTGCAATAGCCATGGAAAACCATCCATTTTCGGGATGGGCTAACCAATAGGCAAGTTGATCTCTCTTAGATTTTTTTGATGTTCCTCCCAAGGGGCGTCCCACGATAAAGGCAGGTTTAAGTATATCACCCGGTTTAGCGTCTTTGTACTGGTAATCATCGGGTAGAGGTAGTTTGGAGTCAGAATCATCAAAGGCTGCGAATTGATTACCACCAGTAATTTGCTTAAATTCAGCTTTTAATTCTTTGAGTTTTTTGTCTGCGACTGAAAAGTTTTTGTATTTACTTCGAACAGCAGCCCGAAATTTTGGGTGATGGAAGAACTTTTCTTTTTTTGCGAACATGCTCTTTTGTAGCCTGTCCATCTTAATGTCTTTTGTTTCGCCAATTTCGAGTTCTCCTAAAAAGGATGCAAATGCGTAGTATTCCTTCTGGGTCCAGTCTTCTGATGGATGATCGTGACATTGAGCACATGCAATATCCTTGGCTAGAAAAATTTTTGTCATGAAGGCGACATGATCAAGTTTCATATCCTTATCTCTTAGTAAGTAACCGGCTGCTGGGTTTTGAACCATTGACCCAGAAGCAGAAACCATTTCATAAACGATGCGGTTGTATGGTTTATCACGATGGATCGATTCTTTTAGCCAGCCAGTGAAGAGAGCTGAGTTAGTTTTTTGACCGGGGACTTTAGTTTGTATCCGAAGGAGGTCGGCAAAATAGTTATAGGTATGACTAACATATTCTTCGGATCCAAGTAACTTATTAATCAGGAAAGTCCGCTTATTTTTCATTTTCTGGTTCACGAATTGAACGAGTTCCTCATAGGTCGGGATTGTCCCAGTTAAATCGACAAATACACGACGAGTAAAAAGAAAATCGTTTAGTCTCGAGTTGTATTTGATTCCTTTTTCAGAAAGCGTTTCGTCAATAATCAGGTTGATCCTTTGAACTGCGACCCGCATGATTTCCACTTTTTCTTTATCCGGATTAAATGGAGCGGTTTTCTGCTTGTCCGAATGAACATTGCCCTGGAAGTGAAATAACAAAAATAGAAAATAGAAAATTCGCATGGCAGGTAATATTCTCAGAGCAAACTCAACCTACTCTTATTAAGTTGATTAAAGCAAGTTTTCTATAGCCCTGCTTTTATTTAACAGGGACAATAATCCTGTTAGACTTTTTCGGGTACTTTATACGGTGACCTGTAGGAACGGGAAAGCATATCATTTGCCTCGTCGTCGTTAATTATGCTTTCCGTCTTGGAGTCAAAGTGCAGGGTTCGACCAACAATATAGTTGGTGTCTTCGAGTTTTAAACCGTTTTCCTTCAGGTGATCCTGCATGCGTTCCAAATATTCATAAGCATTTTTATTATCCCCAAAAGTTTTATTCTTTTTATTGAATCCTGATTTTTCTCC
>JABGWZ010000251.1 GCA_018675995.1 Opitutia bacterium
ATCTTGGAGGAGCCAAAAAATTTACTCTAAGCAGCGACCCGGTTGGTTTAATTGCATCCACTTCCAGCCTGCTGGAAAATAATTCTTCTTTTGAAACAGTTACTTTGAACGGTTTAAAAATTGGGTATTATTTTTCTCACTGGGAAGTAAATGGCGTTCGTGTTTCGGATAATAAAGGTGTGGGCGTAGCACAGATATCTCAATCCATGGACGAGGATAAAGTAGTCGTGGCTAAATATTTCCATGAAGATATGGATTCTGATAACGATAATATCCCCGACTGGTATGAGTCGCACTATTTTGGTGGTTTAAGTCAAAATCAAGAATCAAACCCCGACGGGGACGGATTTACTCTTGGAGAAGAATTAAAACTTGGAATTAGTTCGGTCATTGACGACAATATTTCAGCAGGTGGTATATCTGTTCGCCGCTCCGCCAAGGTCATTGTAAATCTTGGTGGTGCAAGCAAAGTAACTGTGAAAAGTTCTCCTCCGGGCTTGATCAATTCAAGCCTGTTTTATCCCGAAGTTAATTCAACTTACACCACTGCTGCTTTGGGTGGATTGAAGAGTGGGTATTATTTTTCACACTGGGAAGTAAACGGTGTTAGGCAGTCAGATTCTACGGGTCTTGCCCTTGGACAGGTAATAAAAACCTTGGATAATGATAAAAGGTTTATTGCCAAATATTTTGCTGAAGACGAAGACCTTGATGGTGATGGTATACCTGATTGGTTCGAGTGGCATGAGCAGGGAAGTCTCGATCTAAATGGCTCATCAGATCCAGATGGAGACGGTTTCTCACTGACCGAAGAAAAAAAGCTCGGACTTAGCTCGATCATTGTGGACCAAATTGCAGATGGGGGAGTTTCGCAACGTCGCTCCGCAAATGTTTCCTACCTCCGCGATCCTAATGACCCAACAGATACAGATGGGGATGGTCTTACTGATTCCAGTGAGATTTCTCTGGGTTCCAACCCTTACATTATCGATACAGATGGCGATGGGTTTTCTGATTTTGTGGAAGTTGAAGACGGGACCAACCCCTTGCTTGCATCGTCTTTCCGGAATACAGCTCCGACTAATATTCTTTCCTACGCCAGTTTATCTATTCTCGAAAATGAGTCCGTCGGCACATTGGTTGGCCAGTTGCATGCTGTCGATCCGAATGATCTTTCGTCGAGCGATACCTATCTTTTCTCCATGGTCGATGGTAACGATTCTTCAGGAAACTCACAATTTCAGTTGGAGACTAATGGTACATTGAAAAGTTCTCAAATTTTTGATTATGAGAAACTGCTAGATGGTAATGGAACAAATCTTTCCATCCGTGTACGGGTTACAGACTCGGGCAATCTTTTTACCGAAGGGAATTTAACTATCTCAGTAATTAATGTACTTGAAGATTTTGATAACGATGGAATTGAAGATTCTTCAGATCCGGACGATGATAATGATGGATTTTCTGATGTGGATGAAATTGCCTACGGTTCTGATCCATTTGATGCCAATTCGGTAGCCAATCAGCCTCCTGGTTTTCTTGACTTAAATAGTTCTGATATTAACGAAGAACAACTTGTCGGGACTAGGGTGGGGCAGTTGTTTGCAACAGACCCAGATATCAATGCCAGCCTTTTCTACCGATTTACTGACGGTAATGGGTCTCAAGATAACTCACTCTTCATTATAGACGAAAATGCTACCGTCCGCACGACTAAGACCTTTGATTATGAGTCTGATGAACATAATTATTCCATCCGTGTAGAGGTCCGTGATGAGCACAATTTTTCCCTCCAGAAATCTTTCGTTATAAATTTATCCGACCTAAATGAATCGCCCTTCAATATTGATTATATTCTTCCCTTGGTTGTTACTGAAAATAAACCCATTGGCACAATTGTGGGCATTGTAGCAGCCGTAGATTTTGATCATAATGACACCCTTACTTATTCCCTGCCACTGGTTAATGATTTCCACGGTAATGAATATTTTAATTTTGAAAGTAATGGAACTTTAAGAACCTCATCTTTACTCGATTTTGAAACACTTAATTTGGATGAAGATCATTTACTTACCATTAAGGTTTTAGTTTCAGATGCCGGAGGTTTAAATGCTGAACAGATCTTATTTGTTAAAGTACTTAATGTTGTTGAGGATAACGATGAAGATGAAATTGAGGATTATTATGATTTAGATGACGATAATGATGGATTTTCAGATCTAGAAGAAATTGCCTACGGTTCCGATCCCTTCGACTCCAAATCAGTTGCCAATAAAGCTCCCAAATTCCTAGATCTCAACGGATCATCCATTGAGGAAAACCAACTGGTCGGAATTAGTTTAGGTCAACTACTCGCCCAAGACCCTG
>JABGWZ010000253.1 GCA_018675995.1 Opitutia bacterium
AAGGATTTCTGTAATTCAATAACTTCATCAAATTACAATTGACTGGAATGAATTAATTTTTAATTAAAACTATATGAAATTTGCTTTATTCTGTTCACTTTTGGTCATTTCAGTTTTCTTTTTAGCAGGGTGTTTTGGGGTTACTCAAAAAGATGCTACTGCTGAATATGATTCACAGTATATGAAAAATTCTCAGGTGACATCCGACATACAATTTATAGGTACTGCCAAGGGTTCTGGAACTAGAAATGAGTTATTTGGCTTAATTAAGTGGGGAGATAGAGGAAGGGCTTCTTATGAAGGACAGGACAATGATTTTTCTATCGATGATCAAATGACTTTGGAATCAAAACAATCCGCTGTGTATAATGCATTAGATGGTAAACCTGAAAACTTTCTTATAGATCCGCGATTTCACACAAAAACCAAAAACTTTCTTATTTTTAAAAGTTATGAAACAGAAGTGGTTGGTCAGCAGGCAAGTAAGAGTAATTACCGACAAGTTAAGAGGTTCAGTACAGATGGCACAGAAACAGTTGAGCTCGATAGGTTACCTCATACTTACACTATTAACCGAAATGGACGCGTTGCCACACAAGTGGTAACATCGGGGAACATTCCTTCACATGTGACTAATTCCATTAAAGTTTATGAAACAACACCGGGAGTTGAAGTTTTGAGCATTGGTACCCCATCAAACCATGTTGAATCTGATAGTTTGATTGGATCATTAAATGCTTTTGAAGAAAAAATGAAAATATTGAATAGGAAGATCGAGGCATTAAGTCGTTAAACTTGAATATCTAAAAATATTTTATTTTAAACCAAGTTTTTTCGCCTGTTCTGAATTTTCAACCATAGCTTGTTTAAATTCGTCGATGTCAAAGTCGGCTACTACGAAATCACCATTTTTAAGTGTGGGTGTCTTATTTTGACCACTGCATGAAATCAAATCTTTCATTTTACTGGGATCGTTGATTACATCGACTACATCCAACTTTAGTCCGACTTTTTTGAAGTATGCCAAGGCATCAATACACCATGGACAGCCTTGCTTTATATATAAAATGGGTTCACTCATAGCGAGTTCTTTTAAACAAGGTTTATGCAATATGGAAGTTATTTCGAAAAAGTTGTTATCTTTGCTTTTTTATGTAGTGTATACATCTTAGTTCTAGATGAGTGACCTAACAATCAAACATACCAAAAAAGCTGATTGTATTCATGTAAAAGGAGCGCGTGAAAATAATTTACGAAATGTAACGGCTTTCTTTCCCAGAGGTAAATTAGTTGGTGTAACTGGAGTAAGCGGTTCAGGTAAATCTTCTCTTGTCTTTGATGTTTTGGCAGCAGAAGGGCATAGGAAGTATGTTGAAAGTTTATCAACAAAGGCGAGGCAAGCTCTTGAGAAAGTTCGTCGTCCCGATGTAGATTATGTCGAAGGATTATCACCCGTTTTGGCAATTGAACAAGCTGTCGCTGGAGGTGCCGGACCACGTAGTACTTTAGCGACAGCAACCGAGATTGCAGATTATTCCAGGTTGCTGTGGTCAACAGTTGGCTCTCCACATTGCCCGGTAGATGGCTCTGTAGTTTCCAAAAGAAGTCTGGATGATTGCGTTGAACACTTACTGTCAGATGGAGAAGGGAAAAGAGTCTTAATTCTTACCCCGATTTTTGAAGCTAAAGCTTCAGTTCTACGCGAAGAGCTTCCAAATTTTGAAAGAAGGGGCTTTCAGCGAATACGTATTGATGGGGAGATCAAACGATTGGATGATCGAAGTTTAATCCCAGAGAAAACAAAGGGTCGGTTGCTTAAAGTTGATTTAATTATCGATCGACTAAAAATTGAACCCTCTTCTAGAAGTAGGCTTGCTGATTCTTTGGAATTGGCACTAAAAGAGGGAGACGAAAGAGCATTTGCTTTGATCGAAAAAAAAGAGGGTTCTTATGATGAAACTTTTTTTTCGCAGAGTTACTCTTGTGAGAAGTGTGGATCAACATACCCCAATTTGACTCCCAGGCATTTTTCATGGAATCATCCAGATGGTGCCTGTGAAATATGTGACGGATTAGGGCAGGTGCTATCTTTTCGAGAAGACTTAATTATTCCTGATCCTGAAATCTCTTTGGCAAAAGGAGCTATTAAAGCGTGGAGGCTGGGTTCTCGAAAAATGGTTAATTTAAGAAAGAATATATTAAAAAGTCTTTCTGAGCAGATGGAATTGGATTTGAAATTACCTTGGTCGCAATTACCAGAAGAGCAGAAGGATTTTTTATTGAATGGAGATCCTGTAACAAAATTTGAATTAAAATTACAGATTGGTCGTGGGAAAGCAAAAAAACAGCCTTTTCCTGGGATCTTAAGCGATCTTGCACAGACCATGAAAACAACGAGTAGCGAAAGTTTGCGTGCCAGGTTGCTGACATACCAGATCGGGAAAACTTGTTGTGAATGTAATGGGAAGCGACTTTCTTCTTTTTCCCGTTCTGTGCAGCTGGGCGGGGAATCATTTGATTTTTTCCTTTCTCTCTCATCAGCTGAAGCTTGGAATTTTATTTCTAATAGTGTTCTTGCGGATCCTCAGTATGAAACGGTTAAGGATGCGATCAGCGGATTGGAACAGCGACTCGGTTTTTTAAATGAGGTTGGGCTGGGGTACCTAACTTTAAATCGACCGTATTCGACACTAAGTGGAGGAGAAGCACAACGGGCTCGGCTTGCTACTCAATTAGGAATGGGATTAGTAGGAGTAATATACGCTTTGGATGAACCGAGTGTTGGTCTGCACCCTTCGGATCATGGACGATTGCTAAGTGTACTTACTGGTTTGCGTAATCGAGGAAATACTGTGGTTGTTGTTGAACATGATGCAGAAACATTACTTGCCTGTGATCACCTGATTGAAGTTGGCTCAGGCCCCGGAACTGAAGGAGGCAGGCTGATATTTTCCGGTGATGTGAAGTCCTGTATGAAGTCAAAGGAGAGTACCTCCGGAGCATTTCTTTCCGGTTTGGAAAAAGTTGAAAAAGATGTGGCAGAGAAAAAGCCGGGTAAGGCTCAACTAGTTGTCCGTTCTGCCCGTGCGAACAACCTAAAGAATAT
>JABGWZ010000121.1 GCA_018675995.1 Opitutia bacterium
ATAGGTTGATTAAACTCCCCATGTCTCCGGATCTTCCCACAAACAATTGCCTGATAAAGCTTTCCCGTTTTACGATCTGCGAATTGTTCAGCGAGTGAAAGGTGTGCTAGTTCAGACTTAGCTACTAAGATGATACCGCTAGTTTCCTTATCTAACCGATGAACAATACCTGGGCGAAGCGGTGCTCCAATAGGAGATAACGCATCAGGGCAATGATTCAAAAGAGCGTGAACCAAGGTTGTGTTGTCGGTGCCGTCCCCCGGGTGTATTACCATGCCCGCTGGTTTATTGACTACAATAATATGATCATCCTCATGGAGGATTGATAGTTCATATTTGTATGGCTCAAGTACATTAATTTTCGGGCGAGATAAATCGACTAATACTTGATCTCCCGGATTGATCTTTGTCTTGGGTGCGATAAAGGATCCGTCAACATTAGAGATCTTGCCAACCTCAATAGATTGCTTTATAAATTCCCTGCTAAAATCTGAATACTTATCGGCAAGAATTTTATCTGCTCTACCACTTTGGTTATCGGGACAAGTGAAGATGTCTTTCATTTACAATCTACCCCCCTCTTCTAGGGATAATAAATGATCAATACGATTTATCCATTCTTTCTTCTGATACTCCTGAAGGTCAGCTGTTTGAAAACCAGTTCGGGCAATTCCGGCGATATCGGAGGCTGAGAAGCCTAAATATCGAACCAGATATTTGTACTCGTCATTCAAGGAATTACCAAATGAGAAAGGATCGTCCGTGCTAATTGTGCACCGAATTCCTTGGTTTAAAAACTTACGAATAGGATAATCATCCCAGTTATCAAAAACCCGCAATTTATAATTACTTATTGGACAAAGGTCTAAAACCACACCCTTCTCTCTAAGTAATTCCATTACAGTTTCATCGTCCGATGCACTTATTCCGTGTTGAATTCTTTTTACTCCAAGGCTCTCGACCGCCCATTTGACATTTTGCGCAGAGCCAAACTCACCAGCATGGGCTTTTAGCATTCTTCCATTTGCGTTAGCAATGGACCATAATCGAGGTATCCAATCTTTCGTAGGTAAATCTTCAGGTCCATGAAGGTCGATACCATAAAGACCTTCCCAGTTCTCGACTGCTTCTTCTAATAATGGGCCGAGGAATGAAGAGTAAGAATCTCGACGCATACCCATAAAAATACGAACTTCCAAGCCATCAGGGACTACTGACCGAATAGCTTGAATAATACATTCCCCACTGATTTTAAGGAACTCAATCATGCCCGCATGAAAACTTAGTTCGACATAAGCAATATTTTGGGAAAGTTGCTTGGCGAACAGCATCTTCGCAATCTCTGCGTAATCCTCAGGGCTCTTAATTACTCGCAATGCATGACCAATTAGAATCTTTTCAAACTGTTGGAAGTCATCATAGCGGAAATCGGGCTTTCTGAACTCTGGAACCTGAGGGAATTCTCCAGGAAAACGAATATCAAAGAGTTCCCAAGGTATTGCTCCCTCAATATGCAGATGAGTCTCCGTTTTGGGTAGAGACTCGATAAAGCTATCCATCTTAAAATGATTAACCGTTGAACAGCAGGTTTTCCGGATTAAGTGGCTGTAAGTTATCGGGAATGAATAGTCCGTCTTTTCTAATCAATTCCCCATCAAAGTGAATTTCTCCACCTCCCCATTCCGGACGTTGGACACAGACCATATCCCAGTGAACCTGTGACTTATTTCCATTATTTGCCTCTTCATAAGCTTGGCCAGGAGTAAAGTGGAAAGAACCAGATATCTTTTCATCAAACAAAATATCCAGCATTGGTTCTTTAATCATTGGATTAAACCCGATGGCAAACTCTCCGATATAACGAGAGCCGTCATCAGAATCCAAAATTTCATTTAATTTATCTTCATTAGAAGATGCCGTTGCTTCTACAATCCGCCCATCTTTAAAGGATAATCTAATGTTAGAAAAAGAAGTGCCCTGATAAATAGTGTCTGCATTGTAGGTAATGTATCCTTCTACACTGTCTCTCACCGGGCATGAGAACACTTCTCCGTCAGGAATATTGTGAGTCCCTGAACAACCGACTGCATCAATGCCTTTAATTGAAAAATTCAGATCAGTTCCTGGGCCGGAAATGGAAACTTGGTCGGCGTTACGCATCCGCTCAACTAAACCGTTCATAGCCATGCTCATTTTTGCATAATCCATACAGCAGGCATTAAAGTAAAAATCTTCAAACCTTTCCGTGCTCATTTTTGCCTGCTGTGCCATTGACGGGGCTGGCCAGC
>JABGWZ010000254.1 GCA_018675995.1 Opitutia bacterium
CGCGTTTTACCATCCTTATCCTGCAGGGAAAATGTAAACTGGGCATCACCAAAATAATTTACTCCTCGGATTGCTATCTTGCCCGAGTATGGGACCGGGTTCGCAGACCATAGGAAAACCGTTGTGAACAGGAAGGCTAAAAGGACGGGTAGTTTTTTCATAACAAGGATCAAAGATACAACACAATTACACCAAATATTTAGGAGAATTGTCAAACGAGTTATGATGAGGTGGATTTGAGTATGCGGTTCGCTTTTTGTGAACCAGTGGATCGCTTTTTGTGAACCAGTGGATCGCCACGGGCTTACGCCCTCGCGATGACAAGGAGTGGTGAAGAGGCAGTGTGCGGTGAGGAATGCAGTGTGCGAGTCGATAACCATACACACTCATTGTCATTGCGAGGAGGGCACGCAAGTGACCGACGCGGCAATCCATCGTGTCTCGCACAACGCGTTCGGCTTGTCGGTTCGCTTACTGGTTCTCAGTGGATCGCCACGGGCTTTCAGCCCTCGCGATGACACGACTGGGAAAAGAAAACCTTATGCATGGTCAGCAAAATACTTTTAAAAAATATGTCCTAAATATTTTTCTTTTTGATATTTAGATTATAGTTTATATATCAATATATGACGATGACAAATGATCAAAAATACAATGTTCCTGGTCTAGATCGGGCACTTTCAATTATTGAATTGCTGAACGAAAATGCGAATGGACTTTCAGTTAATGATGTTGCTGCCATGTTAAAACTCCCGGTAAACAGTGTGTACAGGATCATGTCCACGCTTGAGCGCAGGAAATATGTTAATAAAAATAAGGGTGGGCCTGAATTTATTTTGTCCGAGAAACTATTACAACTTGCCACTCCAGTAACAGGGGACCCCTCCTTCACAGAGTCTGCCATTCCCTACCTTTATGAATTGAGGGATGAAACAAAAGAAAGCCTGTTAGCCGGGACTTTTGTTGAACAGGAAGGAGTTGTATTGGAACAAATTGATGGATTACATAATTTCAGCTTCAAAGTAAAACCGGGGTTGCGCTTTCCATTACATACTTCAGCACCAGGAAAAGCCTATTTGGCAAATCTGCCGGTAAAGGAAAGTAAAAAAATTATTGCCAAACTAAAACTTACCCGTTTTACACCCAAAACATTAACTAGCATATCAAAGTTGACCGAGGAACTTGAGGAAGTACGCCTACTTGGTTATGGAGTAGACAGAGAAGAGGAAATGGACGGACAGGTTTGTATCGGTGCAGTGGTGAAAAATAGGAAAAACAGCATTGCCGGCGCTATCTGGATGGTCGCACCATCCAACCGGATGAATGAACAAAAAATTAAGCAAACTGGAGAGATGATTAAACAATCCGCGGATCAGATATCCACCAACCTAGGCTACCTTTCTTTAGCAGTTGCCTAGTACAAAGTTGCCCTGTGGTACTTTCTACATAAAATTATGAGTTGTGACATATAACTTCCCCAAAACAATTTCTAATCCCCTAATAAAAGTATATTTTATAATTGCTTTATCCCTGCTAGGGAAAAGCTTATTAGGGCTCGACGGTGCGGCATTCTGGAAAGACGAAATAAAACCACTCCTGGAAGATAACTGCTGGAAATGCCACGGTGCAGATAAAGTCCGGGCAGAATTGGTTCTTACCACAAGAGAAGGCGTATTGAAGGGAGGCGAAGTTGGACCGTCTGTGGACTTGGACAATCCTTCCGCCAGTTTAATGCTTCAAATGGTATCCTATAAGGATGAGGACCATCAGATGCCCCCGATTGGGAAATTACCTCAGAATAAAATCGATGCACTGGGAAAGTGGATTGAAATGGGGCTCCCCTTCCCCAAAGAAGATGAGATTGAACCAAAAAATGCGCATAGTCATGCTAGTACTACCGAGGTTAATGAAGTAACCAAATCTCATTGGGCATACAAGAAACCAGTTGGCGGTAGTATTCCAAATTTGCCTGAATATGCGAATCCGATCGATCGATTCATCCATGCTAAACTTGCTGAACAAAATTTGCCGGCCAATCCACCTGCTGAGGACCATACCTTAATCAGGAGGATGTATTATGATTTGATCGGACTTCCCCCTACTCCCAAGGAAGTGGACGCCTATGTTTCCAATAAAGAACCAACTAAATTTAATCAACTGGTCAACCAACTCCTCAAATCCCCACATTATGGTGAAAAATGGGGCAGGCATTGGCTCGATCTTGTTCGCTATGCCGAGACCAATGGATATGAGAGGGACGGAGATAAACCGCAGGCATGGCGATACCGGGATTATGTAATCAATGCCTTTAATCAAAACACACCCTATGACCAGTTCATTCTGGAACAACTTGCCGGAGATGAAATTGAAAACCCAAGTGCCGCAGCAATCACCGCTACCGGATTCCACAGGTTGGGTATATGGGATGATGAACCCGCTGATCGGGTGCTCGCCCGCTATGATTACCTAGACGATATTGTACGCACAACTACAGAAGTCTTTCTCGGCATGACGGTTGGATGTGCCCGTTGTCACGACCACAAAATTGATCCGATCCCAACCAAAGACTATTATTCGATGCTTTCCTTTTTTGCGAATATTACACCTCATGGTAGGGGTGACTCCAATCTGATTGAAGTAAAAGATTCCAGTGGAAACATAACTTACCAAAAAGAAATCGAAAG
>JABGWZ010000213.1 GCA_018675995.1 Opitutia bacterium
AGAGCAGGGCTCCCTTCTGCTACCTGCTCCACACTCAAATGTAAATTAGAAGGCAGATCAAGCTGATGACTGACAGACTGCCTTAATTCAGCGGTGTAAACCCCAAGATATGCCTTTTTAGGACTTTTAGGAGAAGTTGCATATGAAAGATCGGAAAGGGCAAACAGTAAAAAAAATTTCGCCAACAATACCTTGATTAGAATTTTCACAATATTTCGGTTTGAATGATAATGTCCTAGTTCCCCCCCAATGCCCAACATCAATATAGTTCCAGATCTATTAGGAAAACCTCCTGCCTGGGTGAGGTGGAAAGAATACGGGTTTGGGTAGCTGGATGAGTCCAAAGGGTTTCGTCGATGTAATGATATCGATACTGCCGGGCAGGTGTCCCTGATTTCCGATTTACAACACCCTCATCGACTCGTTTGAGGAACCTTTCCTCAATCGTAGGATCAAGCCACCCATCAGAAGGAAATCCGGAAAAATCATCCAACTCCTCTAGAGATACACCATAAAGCGGGCTATCGTCATTATCAACCATACTAGATGGTTGTGAGTTAACAACTGAATCCTGAGGATCATTCAAAAATGGCTTTACAATTACAGGAGATAGAAAAAATCCAAATAAAATCAATGCGGCAAATCCAAAAAATAGCGGGTAACGATAAACCCTAGCCGGTGGTGGGGATTCCATTTGATCGGATTGTGGCATGTGGCACATCGCCACTGTACCGGAATCTCCCAGTGCATTTTCAATACGCTCACAGAAATCTTCGGAAGGTGCAACCGGAGTCAAGGAATGGAGCTCCTTTTCAATATCAAACTCGTTCATTTCAGAGAAGAACCTGAGCCATTCCTGAGCTCACGGGGAACGGATTCTTTAAGTTTTTGCAAAGCATACCGGTACCGAGATGCTACGGTATTAAGTGACTCATCCAAAGTTCGGGAGATTTCATCAAAAGTTAACTCCCCCCATATTTTAAGAGTTAGGACTTCCCCCTGTTCCTTGGGCAGTTGTTCAACTGCGCGTAAGAGGGCTTTGTTACGCTCCCCTATCTCGAGACTCCTTTCAAAAGAGGAGGAAAGGGGTGATTCAAGGACGACTTTTTGCTCGCGAATTTTTCGTCTATCCAAACTTCGGGCCCAGTCAATTGCCAACCGACGAATCGCCCGGTAAACTAACCCGGGAGAAACTTCTCCAGTATGACCGTAAATTCTCCAAATCCGGACAAATGCTTCCTGTACCAAATCTTCTGCATCACCCGGGTGTCGGGCCTGCTGTTTGGCAAAAAGAAGCAGTTTTCCTCCATGTTTGGCAAACCATGCTTTCCATATGGGTTCAGAATTTGTCATTTTGTACAGCTTTAGCGAAACGGTCGGGTAAGATTGTTTAAAATTTATACAAATTCTATTTCTCCATAAAATCAAACCGGATTATTGAAAATAATGAACAATTTAGAAATTAATCAAAAATTGGCATTGCAGATGCAATAACCATTTTAAAGGGCAAGGTTATTACATAAGATAACAATAAATAATGTGCGACTCAGGGCTGGGTCGCACATTTTTTTTGCTTTATTGAAATGAAAAACACCTTTTTCAATATCGAGTAGTCTTGTCATTAAAATTTGGCTGAGGTATGCGTTTAAATTACCTAGCTACAAAGGACATGAAACTTTCTAACAATATACAACTTGCTTACTGCACAAATGTGCACCGGGGGAGTACCTGGGAGGAAACATTTAATGCTTTGGAAAAGTATGTCCTTAAAGTTAAGGAACTGGTTTGTCCGGATGAGCGTTTTGCGATTGGACTAAGGCTCGGTGCTGATGCTGCCCGCACCCTTTCTGAACCCACCATGCTACTGGCATTTCAAAAGTGGTTGGAGCAAAAGAATTGCTATGTTTTTACGATAAATGGATTTCCCTATGGAAATTTTCATGGTACCCGGGTGAAAGAACAGGTTTACAGACCGGATTGGACAGATCCTGATCGATTATCCTACACAGTAGTTCTTTTTGAGATACTGGAAAAACTTCTTAACCCAGGCGAAGAAGGGAGCGTAAGCACATTACCGGCTTCTTTTAAAGAATTTCATCCAGTCGAAAAATTACCAGAAATTGCACTGAAAAATATTAACACATGTGCACTTGAAATTGAACGGCTTCAAAAAGCTAAAGATCTTGATCTGCACCTTGGGCTCGAACCAGAGCCACTCGGTTCTTTTGAAACAACTCCAGAAACCATTTCCTTTTTTGAACAACTGCACAATCATTCAGGAAATCCTGAGCTAAGCAAATTAGTGGGTGTAAATTATGACTGTTGCCATCTAGCGATTGAATTTGAAAATGCTCATTTTGGTCTAAGCCAGCTTATGGAAGCAGGGATCCGCTTAAGTAAATTGCACCTCAGTTCGGCTTTGCGTGCAAAACCGACACCACAAAACCGTGATTTGCTTAAATCCTTTGTTGAGGATGTTTATCTACACCAAGTTGTAGTGGGGAAAAGTGGAAAAGCAGAACGCAGATACAAGGACCTGGATATTGCACTCCAAAATGATGTTGAAAATAGCGATGACGAAGAATGGCGGATTCATTTCCATGTGCCCTTACACGCGTCTCCACACGGCACTCTTGGGGATACACAAAAACAGGTACTGGATACACTGGACTGGTTGGCACTAAACCCCAACGCCTGCAGGCATCTTGAAATGGAAACCTACACCTGGGAAGTCTTACCCAAAGAACTTCAGTCCACAAGCGTAGTCAAACAGGTTGCTAAGGAATACGAATGGACATTACAGGCACTGAAAGAAAGGGCTCTTTGCCAGTAGAGCATTGATGAGGCATTACCTGAACAATGCTTTCACCCTGGCCCGGGTTTCCAATTTGCCCACTGTATGGACAAATGTTTTGGTTGCCTGGACGATCAATGCAACCGCAAGTCGGACTTTAAAAATAATTCCTGAAATTTCTGATTTCGATTTCTTTAGTTGGTCTGTATTTGCTTTCCTGTTTTTAGGTTCAAGCCTGGTTTATGCAGGTGGGTGTACGCTTAATGATGCATTTGATAAAAATTTCGACCAGAAGCACAACCCGTCGCGCCCTATTCCATCGGGATCTATTTCCAGCAAACAGGTATGGATTCTAGGAATAGCTGAACTTATCATCGGAACAGCTCTCTTATTGGCAGGTGCCGGGTGTAACCCAGTTTGGGTGATTGCACTAATAAGTACCGTTTTGATCTATGATATCATTCATAAAAAATGGGTCGGAGGAATTATTGTAATGGGATTATGCCGGCTCTTTTTATGGTTAACAGCGGCAAGTTCTTCCGGAATATCAGATATCGCACCACAAACATGGATTTGGGGAATTGTGCTAACGGGGTACATTATCGGAATTAGTCTTTTTGCCCGAGGGGAGTCCAAAAAAGAGGAAACACCCAAGCAGATTTCAATCCTACTCCTTTTTGGAGCCCCCCTTACTGCACTCGCTGGTCTGGTATATTGGAACCAACTCGATCCTGTCCGGGTTTTTCTAGTCAATATTGTTGGTCTCTTAATTGGATGGATTGCCTACTCCTCAGTCATGATAATGAAAGAACAAAAAAAGGGGGCAATTGGAATAGGTGTATCACGCTTACTGGCAGGTATTTGCGCATTGGATGCCGTTGCCGTTTGCTTTTACTCCCCAATCCTTATTACACCGGTCCTCTGCTTTTTATCAGTTGCCGTTATCATGCAAAAGAAGTTTGCGGCAACCTAAGCGAATAAATAGATTATTCTTTTATGACATCACCCCAATCCTATATCCGTAAAAACATTCGCCTTGAATGTTCGCATACGGTGTTTTTCACGCGGGATTCATTCTCGACTAAAAATGATACCCTGTCAGAAATTTTACAACCCAAACGTGAAGGTAACCGAACAAAAACCTTGGTGTTTGTGGATGAGGGCATAATGGATGGAAACCCGAACCTTCTGGAACATATTTCCAGCTATTTCCGATCCCGTGAGGACCGAATTAATTTAGTATGTCCGCCAAAATTTATCAAAGGCGGGGAACCCGCAAAGAATGATTGGGGATTGGTTGAGTACATTTGGGAATTACTCAATAAACACGGAATGTGCAGGCACTCCTATGTCGTAGTGATTGGCGGAGGAGCTTCACTTGATTTGGTAGGGTTTGCCGCTTCAACTGCACACCGGGGTGTTCGCCTTGTTCGTTTCCCTACAACGACATTGAGTCAGGGAGATGGAGGGGTCGGAGTCAAAAACGGTGTAAATTATTTTGGGAAGAAAAACTGGGTGGGTACTTTTGCCGTACCAGATGCGGTGGTGAATGACTTTTCATTTTTACAGGGTTTACCCAAGACTCAAAAGCGGGCGGGGTATGTCGAAGCAATTAAGGTCGCCCTTATCCGTGACCGCTCTTTTTTCGAGTTTATTGAAGAAAATACCGAACAACTATCCTTATTTGAGGATAAAACTTTGGAACAGATTATTCGTAAAAGTGCTGCCCTGCACCTCGACCACATTGCCAGTTCAGGAGATCCATTCGAAAAGGGATCCGCACGACCGCTTGATTTTGGTCATTGGGTTGCGCATAAATTAGAACAATTATCCGATTTTAAAATCTGTCATGGAGATGCAGTTGCAATTGGACTGGCAGTCGACCTGACTTACGCATCCAAGGTTGGTCTGGTAAAACCGAAGACTACCCAAAGAATTTTAACTCTCCTTACAAAATTGGGCTTTCCATTGTACAGCAATCTTTTGCATGAGGTAACAGAAGATGGAAAACAGGTTATACTGGAAGGACTCGAAGAATTTCGTGAGCACTTGGGTGGAGAATTAACCATCACTTTAATCCAAGGGATTGGAGAAGGAATAGAAGTCCATGCTATGGATCGGGAAGCGATCCTTAATTCGGTTAATGATTTACAAACCCTTCACCCTTCCCTTACCAATTGATAATGCATGACTCTTGCTAGTGATCAGGAATGGCCACGTGCGGCCGTACTGAACATTGTTGGATTGTGCGGCCGGCACTTGGGTGAACATACCCCTCATCTCTCGGCATTTGCGAACCGTGACCAAGGAGATTGTCAGGTAATTGACCCCGTTCTACCAGCCTTGACCTGCTCAGTACAGTCAACCTACCTGACTGGAAAGATGCCGAACGAGCACGGTATTGTTGGGAACGGTTGGTATGACCGGGAATTAAATGAACATCACTTTTGGAAACAGTCCAACCAACTCGTACAAAGCAGAAAAATTTGGGAGGTTCTTCGTGAAAAGAAAAAAGATTTTTCCTGTGCCAATCTTTTTTGGTGGTTCAATATGCATTCATCAGTTGATCACTCGATCACCCCACGCCCACTGTATCGGGCGGACGGATTTAAATCCTTTGATGTGCACACACAGCCAATGCACTTACGCGAAGAGATTAAGGCTGACCTCGGAGATTTTCCTTTTCATGGGTTTTGGGGACCCAAGGCTGGGATTACCTCCTCCACATGGATTGCTGAATCCGCCAAGTGGACCGAGGAGAAACACTCTCCCGATTTATCTTTAGTTTATCTTCCACATCTTGACTATGACCTCCAACGTCTAGGGCCAAATGATCCAAATATTCCCAAGGCCTTAAATGAAATTGATCAAGTTGTTGGGGAACTTATTTCATTTTATGAAAAAAGAGGAATCCGCCTTATCATTCTTTCAGAATACGGGATTACAGAGGTTAAAAATGTAATCTACCCAAACCGGGTATTTCGGGATAAAGGATGGCTCAGTATAAAAGATGAACTGGGACTGGAATACCTTGATTGTGGAGGCTCGAAAGCATTTACAATCACCGATCACCAAGTGGCCCATGTTTATTTGCAAGATGAATCCCCTAGTTTTCGAAAAGAAGTTCGAAACTGCCTCGAAAGTATGGAGGGGGTCGAAAAAATACTCGAAGGCGAATCCCGGAAAGAAGCCGGACTTAACCATGAGCGATCGGGAGATTTTGTAATTTTCTCACAGGAGGATGCCTGGTTTGCGTATTACCATTGGCTCGATGATTCACTCGCCCCCGATTTTGCCAGATGCGTGGATGTACACAGAAAATACGGATACGATCCGGCAGAACTTTTCGTGGACCCAAAAATTTCCTTCCCTACTTTAAAAGTGGTCAAAAAATTAATTGGGAAAAAATTGGGTTTTCGTACCAATATGGACCTTATCCCATTGGATCCAACACTTGTAAGGGGGAGCCATGGTACACGACCCAAAAATAAACTCGATTACCCGGTTATTTTTGGAGACGGAATTCACGCAAGTAATGAATATCTTGCACCAACAGAAGTAATGAATTCCATGCTCGCACTTTTTGAGTCCTAGCTCTTTCGAATCTCTTTAAAAAAAATTTATTTTTTTTTAGTACTTTTGAGATTGCATCTCAAATCAATGAATTTGAGAACTAACATATTATTATATTTTTACGAATATTATAACCCTTAAACAGTCCATTACCTATTAAAAAATGAACCCAACCAAAAAGAATAAAAGTGATGATGAAGAAATGGCCAAGCAATTGGTTGAAGCTTACGAAAAAATTAAGGACCAGGTTCATCGGGTAATTGTTGGACAGGAAAAAGTATTGGAGCAACTGCTTATTGCCATGCTTGCCCGTGGGCACTGTTTACTTGAAGGTGTTCCCGGCTTGGCCAAGACATTGATGATACGTTCCCTGTCCCAGGCGATTGACTTAAGTTTTAGGCGGATTCAATTCACTCCTGACCTCATGCCCGCGGATATAACCGGCACAGATATTATTCAGGAAGATAAAAAAACAGGACACCGAGAACTGGTTTTTGAGAAAGGCCCAATTTTCAGTCAGATGATTCTGGCGGATGAGATCAACCGAACACCACCCAAAACTCAGGCTGCTCTTTTAGAAGCGATGCAGGAACATTCAGTCACAATAGGTGGAGCGACTTATAACTTGGATGAACCATTCTTCGTCCTTGCCACCCAAAATCCGATTGAACAGGAAGGCACTTATCCCCTACCGGAAGCACAACGCGACCGTTTCCTATTTCAGGTAATTGTTGAATATCCGAGTCGGGAGGAAGAGAGGCAAATAATTGAGCAAACCACTTCAACATTTGAATCAAAACTGGAACCTGTTATAGATGGTCCAACCCTCCAACAATGTCAGCAAACTGTTCGAAAAGTTCCGGTTCCAGACCATGTATATGACTATGTTTTGGATTTGGTGAGAATGGCCCGGCCAAAAGAAGAGAGTGCAGAAAACTGGGTTAAGGATTTAATTGACTGGGGACCCGGCCCCCGTGCCTGTCAGCAACTCATTTTGGGATCCAAAGTAAGGGCACTCTTAAACGGTCGTTTCGCTGCAAAAATAGAGGATGTTAAAGCCTTAGCACACCCTGTCCTTCGACATCGAATAGTCCCCACCTTTAATGCAGAGGCTGAGGGAATAACGGTTGAATCAATCATCGACCGTTGCCTCGAAGCGGTTCCGGAAAAAAAAGAAGCTGTATTATAATTACTTCGTTCCGTTATTCGGATGACCGCTGTTACTGATTACCTCGATCCTAAAGATCTATCCCGTCTTGCCAACCATCAGGTACTGGCAAGGCGTGTGGTCGAAGGGTTCTGTTCGGGCTTACACCGTTCCCCACACAAGGGGTTCAGCGTAGAATTCAA
>JABGWZ010000133.1 GCA_018675995.1 Opitutia bacterium
AAAGCCCTCAGAAATATGCAACAAAAACTGGTTTCAATGCAGCACGGATTCCGGGCAAATTCAGCAAAGAAGGAGACTTTTGGCACCTTTCCCATAATTTGTTTAACGATTGCTTTTTTATGCACCGTGGGTTTTTTCGTCGTTTTATTTTCAGGAAATGGAATTACAATAGAGGAAATGGAGTCCTTGAACGATGAAGTTATACAGCTCGTCGAGGAAAAAGAGGCAGGAATTGAACTCAGAAAAAAATTAGAATCTGATGTCCAAGACATTACAGGAAATAATCAGGCTTTGCTTGAAGACAAAGTGATTTCCAGTCAGAAAATAGAGGAAATTGAAAAAGAATTACTAGAGAAGCAAGGAAATATATCTGAACTCCAAAAACTTTTGGACGAAGCTGAAAATGAGATTGTTCGTTTGCAGCTAAGTTCTCATAAAGATGATGAATTAGTGCAGGATATACCTGAAGAATTTATTACAAATCTTATGGAGTGGGTAAAGATTAACTCCGATTCTATCCTGCCGGTTGAGGTAAAGATTACCAAGGAGGCAATTGCACTAAGTGACCGTGAACAACTAGTGCGTATTCCCATTGCCGTTGATGGGACAGTTTTTGTTAATAAATTACACCCAGAATTCGAAGGCTACTTAGTAGTCGGACAGAAAGAAAGTTCTAAGTTCTTGGCTTCAATTCCGTTGGAGAATACAAACTTTATTGAAACAGTTGCGGAGAGATATATCGAAGAGATGGCACTGAATGGGGATATTGTCGAAAATCCATTTTTGAAAAAAGAAGAATAATTTATCTGACCTAAAGCTTACTATTCATAATTCAGGAGTCGTTAAATTTGGATAGGGCGGATTTTAATTTTACTTTGTAAGCATTGAGAATGGCGGCGTATTTCGAATTGCCTAGCAAGTTTTTAGATTCGTATGGCTCCTGTTCATCAGTGATGAAATAATTAATATTTTTCCCGGCGGTAAAGGAATAAGTGCAAGAGACTAATATTGTTTGATTTTATTACTTCTCGTTTAGACGAGTTGCAAAGGTTGTGATTTTTTTTGTATAAAGAATATTCAATTGAATTAAATTTGATTGGATAAACCTATTTGCAATATTCCATTTGCCCAGACCTTCTTTTGAATAATACCACTTTAGTTACTTACCGACTTACTAATTTAAAGTTGCCGCTTGATCATAAACCAAGCGATTTGCGTGAAACTGTTCTAACTTTTCTTAATTTACAGGACTATGAACTCTTAAATTTGCATGTTTTTCGTCGTGGTTATGACGCACGTAAAAAGTCTAATATTCATTTTATTTATACACTGGATCTGCAATTTTCTTCGGGTGTGGATATTTCCTTACTCATTTCAAAAAACCATTTGCAGAAGACACCGGATATGGAATATAAGCCGGTTTTCTCCGCCATTGAAGGGAATTCCTATGCGAGCAATCCCGGATACCAGCGACCTGTGGTTGTGGGGACGGGACCCTGTGGATTATTCGCAGCATTAACTTTAGCTCAACTGGGATTAAAACCATTAGTGATTGAGCGCGGGAAAGCAGTGCGGGAGCGCACTAAGGACACATGGGGTTTTTGGAGAAAAAAGATATTTAATCAAGAAAGCAATGTACAGTTTGGCGAGGGAGGAGCGGGTACATTTTCTGATGGTAAATTATGGACTCAAACCAAGGACAAAAGACATTTGGGCCGAAAGGTTATGGAGGAAATGGTGAGAGGAGGAGCACCGGAAGAAATTCTATATGTGAGTAAGCCTCATGTGGGTACTTTTCGATTGGTGAAAATTGTTGAGTATTTAAGAAGTGAGATCGAGCGACTGGGTGGAGAGATTCGATTTTCTACCCGCGTGGAAAATATTTTGGTGGAAGCGGGAAAAATCCTAGGAATAGAGACCCTTAATTTGGAAAGCGGTGAGAGTACGAGAATCGATGCGAATCAAGTTGTTCTTGCCGTTGGTCACAGTGCCCGTGACACCTTTGAAATGCTTCATTCCCGGGGTGTTTTTGTGGAGCCAAAACCATTTTCAATCGGTTTCCGTATCGAACACCCACAAGGATTGATTGATCGTGCACGGTTTGGAAATGAGGATCGTTATCCTCAACATCCCGGCAAAATAGTGGAACATGTGGGTGCGGCAGATTATAAACTTGTACACCATGCAAAGAACGGACGAAGTGTGTACAGTTTTTGTATGTGCCCAGGCGGGACTGTAGTTGCTGCGACCTCAGAAGTCGGTCGTGTGGTGACTAATGGAATGAGTCAGTACTCACGGTTGGAGCGAAATGCGAATGCCGGGATTGTGGTTGGTATTGAGCCTGAGGATTTTGGGGCAGATGAGAAGAACCCACTAGCAGGTATTGCATTTCAGAGAAATATTGAGTCGATTGCGTATGAATTAGGCGGTGAGAATTATTTTGCACCCGGACAATTGGTGGGTGACTTTTTGGCTGGGCGAGTAAGCCAAAAACTGGGAGAGGTTAAACCTTCCTACAAACCGGGTGTTAAACTGACTGACTTGACAGGAAAGGGCGCAACCAAAGTCTTACCACCCTATGCGATTGAAGCGATACAGGAAGCGTTGCCTGAATTTGGGAAGCAAATTCAGGGGTTTGACCAACCTGATGCACTGCTTACTGGAGTCGAGACTCGGACCAGTGCACCTATCCGAATACGACGGCATGTTGAAAAAGATGCATTGGCCTTTCAGTCTGTTAATACAGCAGGTCTTTATCCGGCGGGTGAGGGAGCGGGTTATGCCGGTGGTATTATGAGTGCAGCGATTGATGGTATAAAAGTGGCGGAGGCATTGGCGAAATATTATTCCAAGTAAAGATCGCCCTGCGAGTTAGAACTCGAGCTTGTCGGTATAGTTTTAGACCCTAATTTTGTTTCTTTTGCCTTTTTCCCGGTGTAGCAATCACTTCGATGTAAAATGACTTGAGCACCCGTTCTTCCGCATGGTTGATGTTTTTATCAATTTCTGCGAGATGACAACTTTTTGCATGTTTTTCTGTGTCTCCAAACTTGCAGTCAAAGTCCCAGTAATCTGCACCTTTGGGGAGGCTCTTTCTGCGGCAACGTTTTAAATGTTTTCTAACTTCCGCTTTAACAGACTCGATCATTCGAGGATATTTAATTTTCTCGTGTGCTAGTTGAAATGTTTTTTTCATATTTTCGCTTACCCTAATTTGAGGCTAATACCCCTTTTTCCCTTCTGTTCAATTACGACAACCATAAAGAATCTATGAATGGTAGCAATCTATCGGTAATTTATTATTATTACTTGTCTTATATAGCGATCAATTTCCGACCACTTATTAAGGTCGAATTAGCAGAAAATCTAAATTGGTTATGTAGTTGAGGGATTTCAAACGCGAAAAGACGGGTGGGTGATTCTTTCTCTTTTAATGCTTTATTTAGCTTCCAAACTAATTAGGGTATCACTTTAAAACGGGGCTTTATCCATCTGTTTTTATTAAATAATAATTAAATGAAATTACTTGTACGCAACTTAGATCGATCAACAACAGAGGAAGAGTTAATAACTATATTTAAGGAATTTGGGGAAATTGAATATTGCACTGTGGTGATGGATCCAAAAAGTGGCTCATCAAAAGGATTTGGTTTTATTGAAATGCCAAATACCAACGAAGCAAAAGCGGCGATCAAAAATCTAAGTTACAAAACGGTTGGCAGAAATAAGATACGGGTTAAAACGACCAAGAATTGAATGTATTTAGTTCAGATACTCAAACTTGCCATTGACCAGTAAATAAAACTATTTAGACCTGTGAGATTGCATTTTCGCGAATTCTAGAAGAGGCAATAAACGAGGAGTACGACCAGGTTAAGCTTCTTACACTCATGCAAGTTCCATGAGTGCGGTCAAATTGCTCACTTAATTCTAAGTGATCGGAATGGTATACGATTGCACGCATTAGCTTATCACCTGCAATTAACAGGCAATTTTGTAAGTCTTTATATTCTTTGGATAATTTATTAATCTTTCCGATTTGCTTGAAGCCAACCTGATGAAAAAAAGGTTCCATCGTTTTGGTAATGGTTACGCTGGGGAGATTTGTAATTTCAATCATGCATTGGTAGTAGAATCGTGCCAGGTTTGCAGTACAAAGTGGCCATGGATGACCCATATCTTCCCCTTGATTTAAGGTTCCGTCATACTTATCGCCAGGATAGCGTCCAATTAATGGTCCAATATCTAGTGCACGGTCTTGTTCATTAATTGGGTAAAGTTTTTCAAACTTGTCTCTCAGTTTCGCCACGGTGGCAAGCATGCGTTCATCAAAGCAGGTCAATCCATTGTATGTGCATGCAAAAACAATATCGATATTTAGGTCATGTCCTCGTAATAAGCCATTTTTGGCTTTTCCATTCAAAATGGAACGGTAATGCCCAAGATCGCTTGCCCAATGTTCCTTCAATAATGTGGTTAAAGCTTGTATGATTGCAGGTACTTTTTTTTCTGGATCAATACCCGTTTGGGATGAGGTTTTTTCCAGTTTATCAATTGCCTGCCTTTGGGCAGTCCGAGAAAAAAAACTTTTACCAGTGATTTCTTCCCATGCATTGTCTGTGTCACTATCATAGTTATCGATGATGTACTGTCGGTCTCTTACTAGAATCTTGCGGGCAATAGACTTTGCATCTTCGCTCAATTGATCCCAAATTTCCAAAATGGATAAAATACGTAATCCTGGACCATCTCCCTGTTCGCCCCAGGATCGTTCGGTTCCGTCAATATTGAAACATGCATGGGCAGGCTTTCCTGCTCTAATCGCAGTTTCTTGTACCGTGTAACTAAAGCTTACATAATCATCGAGCATTTCTTTTGTTGGGAGATCGTGGTAAATACATTCATTTACGGTCAAGGCACCATCTCTAACCCAGAAATGAACATAGTCCTCCGTAGTTTCATCATCATGCGGTCGGGAAGGGGATGCGATAATACACCCCGGCAAGGTAAACATTCGGGTGCCCGTTTCGTGACTCGGTTTTGAAAATACCCATTGCCTGGTAGCAAAGTTTCTGAGCATTAACCAAAACATGTATTTTGAGATAGAAGAAAATTTACTTCTTTCCGGTTCCGCATTTAATATTTGTCCCATTGTTTTTCTTTTGGTGAAGTGGTTTGTGGTTACATTCTCCAACCCAAGTCGGGAATTAATTCAGGATTTTGTCTCGATTTCTCTCCTCATTTTTTTCCATTTGGCTAATCGTTCGGTAATAGCAGACTCGGCTCCAGATTTTTTTGGATGATAAAGATCGAGTGGTTTTTCGAGGTAATGTTGCCCGGAAATGTTTTCTGAGAAATCGTGACTGTATAAGTAAGATTCGTCTTCGATACCCCGATGATTTTTATTTCGTCCATGCCGATCCTGAATCGATGAAGGAACTGATTGAACTGGGCTTTCTTTAATCGCCTGCTTAGCTTTGCCAATGGCTAGGGTGGCACTATTGCTTTTGGGGCAAGTAGCTAAGAAAAGAGTGGCATGGGCGAGGTTGAGCTCGCACTCGGGCAGGCCAATCGTTTCACATGCACGGAAGGTAGCATCGGCCATAAGCAGGGCCCGGGAATCTGCCAGACCGACATCCTCGGATGCAAAGATGACGAGTCGGCGGGCAATGAATCGAGGGTCTTCTCCACCGGCGAGCATTTTGGCGAGCCAGTAAATGGCGGCATCGGGATCGTTTCCTCGCATGCTTTTGATAAAAGCAGAGGCTGTGTTGTAATGTTCGTCCTCATCTCGGTCATAGCGAATGCTTCGTTCACGGCAAAAGCCCGCAACCTGTTCTTCGGTAATTTCACTTTTTTCGGGAAGGGCTTCGACTATGGTTTCTAAAAAATTGTAACCTTTTCGGAGGTCACCCTCGGCGACTAGTGCGATATGTTCGATGATTTCATTTCCTGCATGACAGCCACGAGATCCCAGACCGCGTTCATCATCCTGAAGTGCAGATTGAAGAGCATTTTCGATAACTGAAGTGGGGATGGGTTCAAGGGAGAGCAATTGGCAGCGACTGAGTAAGGGGTCGATTATATAATATCGTGGATTATGTGTGGTAGCACCAATCAGACGGACATCACCGGATTCCACATCAGGGAGGAGTAAATCCTGTTGTGCTTTATTGAACCGATGGAGTTCATCCACAAAGAGAAAACAGTTTTCGGAACCGTAATAACGAACAAGTTTGAGGGTGTCACGTAATTCAGCAGCATTCGAAGTAACAGCATTCACCTTGAGTAGTTTGCATTTTCCTTCCGCAGCAATCACCGAGGCAAGGGTGGTTTTCCCTGAACCAGGCGGGCCGGCAAGAATTAAGTTGCTGACCCGATTTTCGCGGATGAGGTTGGGTAGAAGGCAGCCTTTTCCAAGTATATGATCCTGTCCAAAGACTTCTGTAATAGAACGAGGTCGCATACGTTCGGCAAGAGGACGTCTGGATTGCCCTTTTGGCGGTGGGGTATCGAGTGAAAATTCTTTTTTAGTTTCTTCCATGTTGAAGAATGTATCCAAGCACTCAGAGAGTATGGGGGCAAGATCGGTTATAAAAAATGTATTTCCAAAGTCCCCTTAATTGGCCGGCTCAAAAAATACCCAAGAATTTAATTAATCGAATTTAAGCTGCGGAAGAGATGGAATCCATTTTTTCGGAGTGAAGCTTTTAATTTTATTAAATTTTTGATTCCACTTTAGTGCATCATCAAAAGTTTTACCGGGGTGATTTTCTAATGTGCATTGAAGATCGACATAATTGGACCCATAGATTTTACAAAAAGACAAAATAGATTCGTCAGAATATGAAATCTCTCTCTTATCAAGATAACGGCGAATCTTTTGATTCGAAGCATCAGTACGGAAAGAAAGATTCGGAGTGAATGGGAAAAGAACTTTAAACCACGCTGGGTTTAGGTGCGATGCAATGGCAATCTTCTTATTTTGAGTGATGAGCTTAGAAATAGCAGGTAATTGAAATGGGGACACGATTTCATCCACGACTACTAGTTCGTAGTCCTGAATAGCCTGTACTTTAAATCTTTTGTGCTGGGTCCATATCCACTTTACGCGCTGATTTTGAAACGATGGGTGGTGATGGGCTAGGTAATTTAAATTTGAGCTTTTTCCAGAACCACTGATTCCATGAAAAATAAGGAGACGGGTATTATTGAAGCTCTGTTTTGA
>JABGWZ010000098.1 GCA_018675995.1 Opitutia bacterium
TGACCAGGAATGTGTGCGGTGATCCCGATGCGTGCCTGGTTCTGTCCCGATTGCACGGCACAACGGGTGGGCGAGCATACCGCACCGGCGGCATAAAAATCCGTAAACCGCATTCCGTCCTTTGCAAGTTGGTCAATATTGGGAGTGTCGATGAAGTCATTTCCATAGCAACCAGCATCTCCCCAGCCCATATCGTCGATGAATATAAAGATGATGTTTGGTCTTGCTTTCTTTTCTGCGAGCACCCAGTTAGCTAGCGTTACAAATAAAAAGGTAAGAAGGATTTTTTTCATATTTAGTTGATCGGCTGAGGTCTTAATTCAATACCGTCTTGGACGGGGAAGAGAGCATTCTCCTTTTCCAATTGTTCAGTCATGAGACGGATCATTTCATTGGTTTTCTTGGAGTTTCCAGGGGTAAGGTTTTTGGTTTCGTAGGGATCGTTTTTCAAATGGTATAATTCATATTTGGGTAACGGTTGTTTGTTTTTCCTTTTCCCTGCAGTCGTCAGGTATCGATAAATAAGTTTCCAGTCTCCCTTGCGAAATGAGGTGAAATAGGAGCTCCGGTGCGAATGTGGAAAATGACACATGAAGTGATCAGGTCTTTCCTTGTTATTCTTTCCGGATAGTTGAGGAAGCAGGCTGGCGCCATCAACTGGATGCTTGGGTGGTGAGCTGGAGTTGGAAGCATCCACGATGGTGGAATATATATCCATGACAGTTCCGATTTGCTCGTGATGAAGATGATTACGGGCGATCTTAAACGGGTTGGCTTTTCCTGCCTTTGCCCAGCTGGCAATAAAGGGAACTCTCATGCCACCTTCGTAGCAGGTTCCCTTTTTCCCGCGAAGGGGTGCGGAGCTGAAATAACCGTAAGTGTCACCCAGCGGTCCGTCGGATCCATTATCGCCGACAAACAGAATCAGCGTGTTTTCGGCCACACCTTTATCTGCAACATGATCCATAATATCACCAAGTGATTTGTCGATTCCCTCGATCAGAGTGGCAAATGACTTCGCGGGCCTTGGCTTCTTCGAGTTTTCATAGTTTTTGATAAAACGCGGATCGCTCTGGAAAGGACTATGCACTGCGTAATGGGACATGTACAAAAAGAAGGGCTTTTCCTTTTGGATCGAACGGGTTACGGCTTCCTTGGCCTCCAAAGTGATCGCTTCGGAGAGGAAGGTGTCAGTCTTATGATATTTCTCCAATCCCGGAACCGCCCTTTTTTTTCTTTTGGGATCCAAGTTGCCATAGCCATCTTCTCCAAAATAGCTACCGGGGGCACCAAAGGAACAGCCGGCAATATTGATATCGAATCCCAATTTGGTGGGGTCCTCTCCTTCATAACCAATCGGTGCGAAATGAGCCTTCCCGGCAAAAATGGTATGATAACCGTTTGACCGGAGTACGGAGGGCAGGGTGGTATCCTTCGAAGTGAGCCCTTCCCATTTCCAGGCCTCCGGACCGGCATTTTTATTTTCCGGACTGATGAATTGAGTGACGCGGTGCCTTGCAGAATTCTGCCCTGTCATCAGGGATGCCCGCGTGGGTGAGCATACAGACTGGGCGTAGAACTGAGAAAAGCGAACTCCCTGCTTGGCCAGTCGTTCCATGTTGGGGGTTCGGTACCAGTCATTGAGAGGATGCTTTTGGGGTTTACCTTCCTTGTCCGCCAGCATGGGCACCGAAGTGTCCATTAAACCCATATCATCCACCAGAAACAGGATGATGTTGGGTTTTTGTTTGGAAGATAAATTTAGAAAAAGAAGGAAACCACCGAGGCAAAGAAAAAAAGACTTTTTCATTGTCGGCTTCTTATTCCCACTTAGTCAGTACTTCACGCTCCTTCACCGGCCACCACTTGCCAATCTTTGCGGCAAGTCTTGCCACCACTTCAGGATTGTCTTTGGCTAGGTTCTTTTCCTCGTTTGGATCTTTAAGCAGATTAAATAACTGTGGTCGCTTTTCT
The DNA here is from genome assembly GCA_018675995.1 of Opitutia bacterium. GTDB lineage: Bacteria > Verrucomicrobiota > Verrucomicrobiia > Opitutales > Seribacteraceae > Seribacter. The sequence goes on from JABGWZ010000098.1 coordinate 1,975, forward strand.
TCGCGTGGGTGTGTGGTCTTGTAGCGGTTTACCTCGCCGTCATAGGTGAGGAGTAATTTCCATTTTCCTTCTATGGTCCAACGGAAGAGAAGGGAGTCCTCTGGATTTTCGACATCTGCAATGTCATGGGCAAAAGTTTCTCCAAAGATTCCCTTTCTTTTGATTGGCTTTTCATTTTTTAGATTATCGAGAAGGTTTAATCCAGGCAACCCTTTGGGAGTGCGGGCACCGGTGGCAGTTAGGACGGTGGGAAAAAGATCGATCGAGGAGACCACATCCTTGCGTTTACCATTTTTTAACCCTCCGTTTGGCCAGGAAAACATAATAGGCGTACGAATACCTCCCTCGTAAGGGGTTTGTTTGGAGCGGGGAGCGTATCCGTTCTTTTCAGGATTTTGGATCCATCCATTGTCGGTGACATAGACGATAATAGTGTCATCCCGGAGATTACGCTTTTCCAAGAGATCAATGAGTTGTCCACAGGTTTCATCAAA
>JABGWZ010000258.1 GCA_018675995.1 Opitutia bacterium
GTGAAACGATCTTCAGATTTACAGGACCCGTGGGGGAAAGATTATATTTATCAATACCCAGGGACTCACAATCCGGGAAGTTTTGATATTTCTACTACTGCACCAGACGGTACTGTTTTAGGAAATTGGGATACAGGGCAGTAACTTGAAGGCGGTATTCAGGCAGTACCAAAAACGTGCCTTTAGTTTAATAGAGGTTCTGCTCGTTCTTGCTTTAGTTGCAGTTATGGTGGGAATTGTTGCGGGCAATGCTGGAGCTTTTATTCAGGGAAGTAATTTTGAGCCTCCAGATCGTGTCTTAAAAAAGGCAGTTTTAGACGCAGTATATCATGCAAGTGAAAAGAAACAGGCGATTTATCTGAGTTACTTCGAGGGGAATGCCACATTCCTGGTAACTAATAAATCGGGTGGAGTTCTTGCAAAGCATCAGGTGTACGATGATTTAGCAGAGGAGCTAGATAAGGATAGCTCATTATTACCAAGGGTCAATTTCCAGGCAATTGGGCCTCTGTCGGGCGAAGGTGGGGGTGGGTCGAGCTATGATGAGCAAGACCTATACCTCAACAGAGTTCTTTTCCACTCTGGCTCGAGTACTCCTTTTTTAGCAGAAATTGAATTTCGAGAAACCCTCCAAAAACTATTTTTTGACCCTTTTTCAGGTTATGTTCTAAAAAATAAGGAATGAAAAACTGGCCCATAAAAAGGAACCAAACTAATGGTTTTATGTTAATTGAGGTTTTAATTGCATTGGCACTTTTTGGCTTGTCGGCCGTTTTTTTAGTCGATGGAGCATTTGTGGCAGCCAGGACCATTAGGGTGATGAAAGATACTCGCGAGATGGAGCAAGATCTCCTTTGGGTAAGAGGGGAGTTGTTTAAGGAATCCGAATACGAAAAAATGGAAGACGGAGGAGATATTCAATCATTATCGTTGGGAGAAATCAGATGGGATGCTGAAATTGAGATGTCAGAGGTGATTGATTTGTTTAAAGTTACGCTTACTCTTGGTTATGAGGGAAATGATGAATTAGGAATAGAATCAGGTGAGCGAATATCAAAGATGTACCTTTTTCGTCCATCGTGGGGGAAGGATGATGAATTTTCTTCGGAACGGGCGAGATTATTGGAAGATAAGAAGGATAAGATCGAAGAACTTCGAGAAGAAAGGAGGCGAAGGTGAAAAGAGCAAGGGGTTTTTCCATGATCGAGGTTTTGCTTGCCTTGTGTATCGGTGGACTCGTTTTGACAGCTGCTAGTTCGCTCTTGGTTACTATATCGAGGGCTTGGGCGGAAAGACCTGCAACGCGGGATGCATTTGATGCCCATGTCAATGGAGTGGCCCATTTTTTATCTGCGGTTTTGGAGGAGGTTACTCTTCCCACGCTCAACCAATCAGGTGATGACTTGATTGATCTACAAAGACCGGTGGGATTCTCGGACAGTGAGGATCCACTGATTCATTTTTATTTACGTGAGGGACCGCCAATCCTGTTTTGGCCAACGGGACCGGCAAGTCGGGCTCATTGTTACTTTTATTTTGAGGACGGGGAAGGCTTGAGCTTTTTGTGGTTTTCCGAACTTCAGGAATTGGAAAAAAATGATGAAGGTAAAATGGAACTCGAAGATGAGGGAGCTCTCTTTAAAACTCCGATCAGTCCATTCTGTGACGAAATATTTTACTGCTATTACGGAGAAGAGGATGCAACCGCTGATGATATTAAAGAGTGGGAGATTATGGATAATCTTGAGGAAAATATTCAGTCTGGGAAATATCGAATCCCCGACTTTATCAAATTAGTATTTAAATGGGAGGAAGAAGAACTGGAAAGAACAATTACACTTCCAATTAAGCGGATTTCCCCGAGCGGAATTGAGGAGGAGCCCCTTTAAAGGTGAAAAAAAATAAAGGATCAATATTGGTATTCATTCTTGCCCTGATTGTTCTGCTGTCGATTTTATGTATGCGATTAATGCAGGAAACCGTTCAGGAATTAAGGCATGTCAGTCAGTTTCATCGAAGGGATGACTTGCGAATGCACGCATATTCAGCACTTGATCTTGCTGTTGGCGTGTTGAATGAATTCATGATGGTGGAAAAAACTCTTTACGATCCGTCGCAAGGTTGGGGGAATCCTTTAAATTATTCCGGAATTTCTCCGCTCGATCCTGCGGTCAAATGGTCAATCTCATTAATTGACGAATCCGGGAAGGTTCCAATTTCTGCAATTTCGGAGAAAGATTTGGTCTCTTTTTTTGCAATCATGCGAGCGGATGACGGATCCTTGGTGGATGAAGATGA
>JABGWZ010000241.1 GCA_018675995.1 Opitutia bacterium
GTGACTAACCCTGGGGCATGGACATAAACTTTACTCCCAGTAATCGTAGCTTTAGTAGGATCAGATGTGGCGAATTGCACCGCAAGTCCAGATGAAGAGTTTGCATCAAGATAAAACGGGAAATCACCCACAGATTGATCTACAATGGGGCTAAATGTAATTTCCTGAGATGCCTTCATCACATTCAAATAGTTAATAACAGGAATGGCGGGTGCAAATTCATCATTACCATCTTGTATTGCAGTTAACTTTGTCGTCCCAGCACCAATAATCTCAAGAGTTTTAAAATCACCTCCACCCATTCCATAAATTTGAGTAATCTCGCTTGAGCTAAGGCTACCGTCATAAATTCGAACATCATCCACTAAACCATTAAAGGGATTATTGGATCCTCCGATTTCTAATGCGGAGTATCTTTGCTTCAAGGGTAAACCGGATATTGAAATAGATGAAACTTGATTAGACAGGTTGCCATCAACAAAGAGGCTAGCTGTTCTATTTGAGTCATTTGAATCGTCATAAACAACCGCGACATGAACCCACTGATCATGTTTCAACACAGGAAGCAAACTGGGTAAATTAACTTCGGTAGCATTCCCATCGGTAGACAAATTAAAGGAAATTCGTCCATTTCCGTTTTGCTTCTTAAGATTAAAGACATTCATTGGAACGAATCCATCTTTTGATATGATTAATGACTCAGGAGAGTTAAGATCAGATGAATTAAGCCAAAGGCTTAGGGTAAAAGAACCATTCACTGGAACACTACCGGTTACGACTCGCCCATTCGCCGGACCTAACTTTAACCCATTGCCAAATCTACCTCGAACCCATGCATTTGAAACTCCAGTTACATTAATATCAAGCAATGTACCATTGTAATTACCAGTTATATCCTTGGCTGCATTGTAAAGTTTTTCATCAAGTTTCCAATAAGCGGTTAAAATATCCGCGCGCGTGGTTAAAATACGTGCTACTGATTCATCCTCAACCTCGTATAGCAATGGTAATTCTGTTAAGTTTCCATCCATAGTTCTTGAGTACCCGGTCATCAAGAGACTTGATAATGTCGCAGAAACGGAAGATAAATTTTGGTCGAAAATAAGTTCATGTTGAGTTTTATCTGAGACAGTCAATGTTCCGTCAAGGTAGGTAACAAAATACTTGTCAGAAATAACCCCGCCAGCATTAATCGAATAAAGTCCTCCTGCAGTTGGTACAGAAAGATTACCATCACCCACTGAAGTCGAAACAGATACGCCCTGAATTAAAATGCTTTCGTTATCATCATAGGCGAAACCTTCAAAGGAATAGGTAAAGGTTGGATTGACCTGATCAGATTTCCTGAATTGATCATGAACCCGAACAATAAGCTCTTTTTTCATTATTTGAAAATCCAAATAAAAAGGCTCTGCCGACAACCAATTTGAATCACCACTCTGAGATGCCCGAATTCTTACAGTACCGGGATTAAGTATAGTTAAGATCGAACCATTGAGGTCAACCGAAGAATTACCTTCGACCAAATCAAGGACAACAGGCAGACCAGAAAGTGAGGTGAAATTTAAATCAATAGGAGAAGCACCATAGGAAAGAACTCCTAAGTCTTGATTAAAAGAAATACTTTGTTGACCTCGTAAAACAACAAGTTTGATAAGCTCTGAATCCCAGCCGGAAATATTAGAAGCGAATAATGTAGAATCGTATTCTCCCACAGCTGTGGGTACACCGAAAAGTAATCCACTTACAGCATCAACCTCAAGCCCTGGAGGTAAGTTCGTCGCATTATACTCAGTTGGTCCTTTAACCGATTCAATTTCATAAGAATATTCTTCTCCGTATCGGGCAATTAATGGAGAATTAGCAAATTCGTAAACAGACTGTCTTTCTTTCGATGACAATCCTTGATCAAAAATTCTTAAATCATCAAGGGAACCGCTAATGAAATCCATCAAGGGTGTTTTGCCTCCAAAATAAAAATTTGTATCAGAACCATTTCCAGCTAAACCACCTTTTGCATTGAATGGGGCAACGACCTCTTCCGTGTTCGTGTAAATTGTGATCTTATTACCGTCCCATTGATAAATGTAATGAACCCACTGCCCAGAAGTCAGAGGGAACACATTAGAAAGTTTCCATGATCCGCCAATTCTAGCTTCGGCACTAATAAAACCATTTGAAATATAAAACTTGATACGATCACTATTAAAAATGTAACCATCCAAATCATCCGTATGTAGCCAAAAACATATGGTAAAAGGGCCCGTAAGATTAAACTTACTGAAGTCATTAGGAAGAAGAACGGTTTGGTTCTCGTCAAACCTCAACGCAGTACCGTCTCGACCAGGTACAGAATGCAGATAGAGATTTGAGAAAGAATCGGCATTTCCTACATTCCCTTTTCCTGAAGAATCAATAATTGATGTACCATTTAACTCATCAAAAGTCCAATGAACGATAGGATTACTCGGTAATAAAATCTCAGGTGAATTGTCAAAAATCGGACTATTTGTATTGTATGGATGGGAACCAAAATCGCCATTCCCTTCACCAAAAAGCTCGATAACCTCGGAAACGCCAAGCGTGCGACTGTAGATTCTGAAATCATCTATTTTGTCTGAAAAACGACCGAAGCCCCCAGTGTGATTACCAATAACTTCAACTACTGATGCAACATTTGCATCAACCGAACCGACTGCAACACCGTCAACCCAGAATGAAGTTTGGCCACCATTACCTATTGCAACTAAATGATGCCACCCCACACTCAGAGATGTAGCTCCAAAAGTTGTCATAAAATTCCCACCATCAAAAACACCCAACTCCTTGGCTCCTCCTTGATCAAAAATGACATGAGCATTAGCTCCTCCGCTTGCAAGAGCGTGACTAAATA
>JABGWZ010000178.1 GCA_018675995.1 Opitutia bacterium
GTAGGACGAATCTTGATTTTGACTAAATTCACCAGACTTTCATAGTCTGTAAGAAGTTGATTACTCAATGCAACTCCCCAAGACGCGGGTTTATTTTTCATTAATTCAACAATTTCACGGTGAAGGTAAGCTTTCAACAAGGGAGATATTGATTTTTCTGCGATAACCACTTCGAGCATTTCCATAAGCGGTCCAGGTATACTTTTGGAGTTTGGATCAAGCCTGCGTTCAATCTGTCTTTGAAGAAAAGTTGACTCCAAGCTTATTTCACCTTCATCTACGGCAAGTCCCTTTGAACCCCCACCAAATACAGTAGATTGAAATTCTCTTCCCTCAACCTTTCCGTTCCAGTGAAATTCACCAATTTGTAATCGAGTTGTTATGGGATTTGCAATGGGTTGGCCTTGTTCATCAAATTTTTTGGAAACCTCTTCCTCTTTAACGGGACCATAAGCATAAAGTTCCATGATAGGCTTCTTTCGGGTAGAATATACTCCTGGCTGACTTGTTTGTTGCGGTATACATTCCACTAGCTTGTAGCTCCATATATTTCGAAGATCTGGGCGGGAAAGCATAGCCATAATGTGATCATATTCTTGCCGTGAGTTATTGGGATGTAGACTAATCTCACCTGATTCAACTTTTTCCCATATCTCAACAGGACCGTTCACAAAAAGTTTGCTTCTTAATTCACCATCATCATTGGAAAATTTTTTGCGGTGAGAAAGAACCATTTTAATAAAATCACCCTTGGATTGGTCTAATGCTTCATTGCTCAATAGCTTTTCTAAAGCAGCAAAATAGCCAGGTAGATTTCTCACTGTAGCTAATTCCTCTTCAACTTCTCCTAATTCGCCAAGGGCAGAGATAGATTCTTTCTGTAATTTGACTAGTTCTTTAAATTCTCTCTCCTGCGTAGATGACATACGCTTTTGTTCAGTTGAGCTTTGATTTAATTCGCTTATTTTAGCCAACGCATCTGACATAGACCTAAGAAAACCCAATTTTTCATCCGGAGTCTTGCTTTGCTTACTCTTGACAAAAAGATTATTCGCCTGATCTAAATATTCATCGTAGGAAGATCCCGATTTATTTTCCACCTCTTTGGAATAACCCTTCCAAGTCTGCTTTAGCTGCCTTACTGCGTCACGGACCTCTCTGTAATCATTAGGATCTATGGCATCAGAACCAGAAAAACTACGAGTCTCATTGTCAATTTCGTCAAGGTACTTTTCTTGGGCCAAAATCCCATGATCTTCTTCTCCTGTTTCCCTAAAAGTTTTCCAGGCTTTTAAAACTTTATCATCGAATGCAAGAACCTCTCTTCTTAATTTTTCAAATCGTTCGGATTTCCGATCATTCGTATCTTCAATTCGTGCCAAAGAAGCAGCTATTTCCTGAAGTTTATCCAAGACATTTTTGTTTTCTTGAAAACGATAATAATCAACATCAGTCAAAGGTATGGGTTCGCCACTATCATCTTTTCTAACCCGTGGGGGACTTTCAAATCGCTCCAAAAACCTTTTGGCGTCACGGACTTGAAAATCGGGGTCACCATCAATATCTTCCAGTATTTTGTCGCACATTGAACCAACTATTACTCCGCGTTTTCGCTCAATATCCTCAATTTTAAGAATGGGTAACAGTGCTTTGTCCTGTGTCTTCAATAGAAATTCTTCCTGACTATCAGATACCAAGTTAGTTTCTGCATCGCTAAATATTTTTTTAACAGCTTGATCAACATGCTTCCTCACCTCAATATCATCTAAATAATCTCGGTGATTACCAATAAAGGCATTTAGCTTATCCCACTGTTGACTGGGATTAGGTACCTCTAAAACTGCTTCGGCAGCTGAGCGAGCATCCCAAAAGCCTTTCAACCACCACAAACCGGCAACAGAACCAATTGCCACAAGCACAAAAGCGAAGACACCAGCCATCCAAATTCGTTTTGTTCTGCCTCTCAATCGAAGTATACGACTTTTAACATGCGACTCCGCTTTTTGAAGGTCCATCATGATTTCAGGTGCGAGCGATTTACCTAAATCTTGAAAATCTTGCTTGTATTTACGCAGCTCATTTTGTTCTTCCAAATAAACCTCTAAGGGTTTACCCCCAAGTGCGTCGGCTTGTTGCATTTCAGCAAGACGATTTTTGAAGCGGGAGACCATTGACTCTAGCTCGTGTTCAGATTTTGCTTCCTCTGCTAACTCCTCAGCCCATTCCTTATACTCATTGTAGACATTAATATCATCGGAGTCCAAGTCACTTTCCAGTCCATGTTCCTGTGCTAAATTAAAAAATTCACCGATCAATGCAAGTGAACCCTTCCAGTCATCAGTAGCACGAAAAGAAGCTATTTCGACCAGTATTTGCTCGAGCCTTGCTTTTGCATTTCTGCGATCAACTGCGTCTCTAACGGCCAATGCATTTTCCCATTCCTCACCCTTGGGCATCACCACCCAGTCAGTGTCCTCAATATCAATAATCAGATCAAGAAACTCGGCTTCCCGACCAGCTGTGATCAAACTTGAAAGTTCTTTGATTTTATCCTCTAAAATTTTGACGCTTAGCTGTCCAAAATGCCTCTTCGCTGACCCGTGATCTGGGTTAGCCTTCAAGATCATTTTAAGTATCTTAAAGGTCTTTTCCTGATCTCTACTTCGTGCAGCTGTACGATATTCACGAAAAAGCGGACTATCTTCAGTGATTTCCTTATCGTACAACCCATTAAGCAAATCTACATGTTCATCCGCCCAAGTAGGTCCGGTGTACAACCCTTTTTCATCACAAATATTTCTCCACTTTGAATCGTTGGAAAAAGAAAGCTTTTCCATCAATGTCAAAACATCAGGTGGTTGTTCAGCTAATTCACGGGCAGCAAAGTCTTTTCCAGAACGAATTAAAGTCACACAATGTTCCAACCTCTCATCAATTTGCGTCCTAAACTTTGCATACTCTTTAGCCAAAGCATGAAATACGGGGTCTGTTGTCCCTTCCTCGCGAAGAGATTTTTCGATCCGATCAATGAGCCTATCTATATTCACAATATTAAAAAATTAAATTTATTGATTCCTTCAAAACATTATAACTTCGTTGGCGGTGCAAGCCGTAAAAAATCAGACTCCTTGATCCATTTACCGTCAAGGCCTTTTTGATAAATTGCAAAAGTCCAAGGAATTGATCTGATTATTTTCAATTTCCGGTCAACGACTTGAAAGTTGGGTTGGGTAATGATTTGATTTTGCTTGTTTTGAATTTCGTTGATTTTTAACTTAATCAAGGCAATTGCATTTTTATAACCCTGTATTTTGTCCTTACTTCCAAGGTAAAGACTATTCTTCCCACGATCAGATATTGTTTTCAGCACAAGCCTTAATGAGTTTAAGTTTAAACGTTCACTGGGAATACAAGATTTTTTCAAAGCTAAATAATTACTCATATAATCTTTAAACTTATCCCTTACTTCCGGATTCACTTTCTCCAACCTTGCCACTTCATTATTAAAAATAACAATTGGACTCTCATCATTATCGAAAGAGTCAAGTGTACCTCGAATTGCCTTAAACCTATCAAGAACACCGCCTTCACTTACGCCATACAATTGCTCTATTTTCAGGATAAGTGTCAAACTATCAAAAATTAACTTCATATGCTTCTCTAGGTCATCTTTTCCATAATCAAAATCTTTCTGAAAAGAATCTAAAAAATAATCATTTATTTCTTCCGTTATTGCAGTCCAATAAGAAACCAAAAGCTCAGGATTCAGAGAAAGTTCAGGTTGTTTGAATCTTAGATCAAGTTTGTTTTTTAAATTTTGAAAACGTATATCGTCCCAACCGAAGTTCTTTTGTATAAATACCAAGGGAATGCTATAAAGGAACTGGTCAACAGGTAGACCAGGTTCATAAGGGGAAAGATAAGCATGTTCCAAAGCATACTTCTTGAAACTTTCATAAAGTTCGGTGTCCGGAAAATCATTAACATCTTCAGGTAACCCACTTTCATATTGAGACTTTAATAAATTCAGTATTTTTGTTACGTCTGGAAAATAATCTAAATCTAATTTAATTACCCCCTCCAGGGGACTTAGTTCACTCGGTTTTAAGATCGCAGGTAAATCTTTAAGTCTACCCTTATTAACGAAATCATCTCGCGTGTAATCCCTAAACATAACTTCAAGATTAATTTCTGTCGAATCCAACGCAGATAAAGAAAGGATTTTCAGCCGATTTCCACTGAAAAGAAATTTGAATGATTTTGAATTTAGGCGACTGTCACCGGAGAATACACGATTATCTTGCAATGAATAAGAATAACCTAACTCGTTTAAACCGTCAAAGTTACTATGTTTGTTTGAAAGCAAATAAAGATCAATACATTCATTACTCCCGTCCACCAAAGGTAAGCGAATTACCTTTCCGTTATTAATCGAGTTCCACGCATGATTTGCATTGTAAGAAATATCTATGCTTTGACCTTCATTTATGACAAAATCAAATGAATAACCGTTGGTACCATATTTGAAGGAAACATCAGCCCTTTTGATAAGATCTACTCGATTTGTCCCTTCCTGATATTCAAAAGTAAACTCCTCCACTTTACTGGCATCACTAAAAGGATTACTCTCAAACAATTTACCATTTATGTAATCACACATCCAAACCTTAGGTTTATCAGAGTTCTGATGGTAAGATTTGAAATAAGAGAAAAGCAGGTTAGCAGTTTCGGGATCCTTGTAATCAAAAGATTTTAAAGATTCATCAATACGCCAACCCGTGTTGCCAGACACACCCGGAATCCAGAAAAGAATTCTTTTTCTAACCGAAAGCTCTGCGGGGGATAAAATAGTAGTTTTTATAGGACCAACTGAAACTTCTGGTATTTCAAATTCGAGTTGGGTTATTTGGTCACCTTTAACCATTACAGTTAAATCCATTTTGCCTTCGCCACTCTTAGAAAAATTACTCAATTCCTCTATCCGAAAAGATTCTTCTTCTTTGAACAAATAGTATTTCCTGCTTGTGCCTTCTACCGGTAATCCGATTCTCATCTGTTCCTTTTCGAAATAAAGAGAGTCATCTCCTCCTACTAGGGAAATCACTCTTTCAGTTCCTGAAGGCCTTTTTGTATCTTCCTCTTTTACACTGACCTGCCCGCTCAGTTTAGTTGGTAAATCGAACGAATCAATGGATATTACCTTTTGTCCTTCCGTCCGGAAGTTGAAGGGAATTTTGTTTCCTGATACTATTAATTCCGAAAGTTCCTCAATTCTTGCCCTTTTTTCCGATTCTGCTCTCCTGATGTCGTAATAAAAAGTTTTGCCTTCGAGAGAAAATGATATTTCGTCATTCAAACGCGACAACTTAATATGCTCCCCATCCTCAAATGTGATTTCTTTTAATATACCGCGCGAAGAAGGAGGAGAAGCCCTTTTTATATCTTCAAAAAAGAGCCCTTTTTCGTTTTTTTGGATTACAACTTTTAACTCGTCACCGATATCAGTTTCTAAAAGGGCACTTTCAAATTCTACAAAATTTTCATCTTCAATAATTACCTTAACTGGTTCTATAGTACCAACATCAACCTTTAACCATCTTAGATGAGATGGTTTCTCTAAAACTCGTAAATATTCAACCTCATTAAGTTGAGCAAATGCACCAAAAGCAATTGGCTTTTTGTCTATTTTCTCATGCTCATCCTGAGCGAGATTGGTGACAATCGGTTCATCCCTGGAATCTACCCCCAACTCTTCTTGGTTAAACCAATCACCTAGATTATAAGCTAAGCCTACAATTAAAGCACCCAATAAACACAAAGCTGTTGAAATAACTGCAAGTTGCAAGAGCCAAGGTCGTTTCTTTTTTGTTTTCTTCGATGAATTTTGCTGAGGGGCGACTGTTGATCCGCTAGGTGCGGTCGACAAATAAGCAGAACTGGTACCCTTAATTTTATCAACTTGCATGTCGCTCAAAGGAGAGCGGGTATTTGAACTCGCACCTTTCTTAACACGTTTTGTAGGTGGTGCACTTGGTCCTTTTCTAGCAACATGAGAAAGAGCAGGATCTAAATCATCAGAAAGTGCACTTGCAGTCCATTCACGTAAATCGATATAATTTCTTACTCCACCCTGTTTTAAGCGCTCTCCAGCAGGTTGTCCCTCCACACCCAACCATGCAAAACTTTTAGGGTCGTCATTACCTTGTAAAAAAGTGGTAAAAGAAAAATCCCAAGCATCCAATGAAATTTTCAACAAAGCCGATGATTCTGCAAAAAGTTGAAGTAGATGAGAACTTTGATTTGGGACATTCTCTATTACGATGGGCACTACCATTGACTGTGATACAAGAGACGAAGCATTACCGGGGTCATTTGTAAAACTTAACCAGTTTTTACAGGGAACTAATCCCGTTGACTTAAAACCCGTTAAAGTAACTTCTTCACCCGGAGTAAGATACCTCGGACCTTCTTCCCATTTTCTTTTCCACCCATTCCAATTCAAAAAGATTTCAGCAGGTGATGGACAGGTGGCAATTTCAAAGCCGTCAAGAATAAGATGATGAGCAAGGTAATTGGTCCTGTTTGTGTAATCCATACCGGCATCACAAATCTTGGTAAGAACAAAAAACTCTTCCGAACCTAGAGCAATTTTTCTGTAGACAGAAATATCTACACGGTTACCCCCAATCTGTTGACCGAAGTCATAGACGCTTAAACGCTCAAGTTCGCGTACTAACCTTTGGCGTAAATCCTTATGCCTTGCAACAGTGCAATATCCAGAACGCCCAGGTTCTAATCCCTGTGGAGTACTCGTGAATATTAATTGCTGTGCCATATAAGGAGACCTCCCCCTTAAGTATTAGCTGCCGTGGGAAGTAACTCTGGTTCAACATGATGAAGCATCCAAAGAGTCGGCACTTCAACCATTACAGGATCCAACTTATCGGGGTCAGGAGCAATAAAGCTCTGGCCATCTACTTCTAAGCGCTCAGGGCTGTGCCCAAATGGGCTAACCGGGAAATACCTAACATTTTTCGAGAGAGCTTCTGAGTTTGCAACTATGGAAGGGTGCATATCCATAAGAAACTCCCTGAGAATTTCCGAATTCTTTTCTACTATTTCCAAATCTAATTGCTTATCTTTAACAGGCCAAAGGATTCTCTCCCAATCCAATTGATCTTTAAGAATATCGCATTTGCCAATCATAACTGCCAAAGGAACATCAATTTTATCTGCAATACTAATGTTCTGATTTTGCTTAACCCTTATTTCAAGCTCAGCCATAATCACATCTTGCTGATCCAACCTTTTCCCCATTCCATCCATCCCAAACTGTGGGTCTTCATGTCCACGCAGTGCTCTCCTAAATTCAGGGCTAGCTATCGGATCAAAAAGGAAAAAGATACCTGCAGAACTTGCTACATGCAATGTTCCGGGACTTTCATCGTTGGCAATTCCAGGTTCAAAATGTTCGCCTGCATTATCATAAAAAATAACAGAGCAATCATGGCCTGTTCCTCGAGGGTCTGACAAACTAAAAACAAAAGGACGAGGCAATGCAACAACCCTATCATGCCTATGCAATCGTTCGTACATTTCGCCCTCCAACTGAGTCTTAATAAGCATGGCATCCGCCGAACTGCTTCCTGCAAATAAGCGGTTTTTCATCGAATTCAGAATAGCATTACAACTTGGGTCTGCATCACGAAATGCAATTCCAAATTCACGAAAGAGTGTCCGTTGCAATTGTCGAACCAAGACACTCAAATAATAAGATTTACCCGCACTTGGTGCACCAACAATTGAAAAAATATGGTGAGCTACATCCATAAATCCAGGAGGTAACTTGCGATGACAATGCGGACAGGCGACATCAGTTGTTGGCAATCCCATTGCATCCATTGCCTGACCTTTCGAATTAAATTCAGTAGGAACGAAGCGCAGCATTGCATCCTCTCCCAACTTACGATCTCCGCGCAAATCTTCGTGAACAGCAATACTAAGTACATCAGCTCGGTCAAACTTCAACCAACAGGTAGGACAAGTAAACTCACCTCGGTCCGGATCAATAACAACTTCCTCCTGATAAATTTCCTCCTCCTCTTCCTCCTCTTCAGGGGGTTGTAATAAATCAATTAAGTGAACAACCCAAAAAGGCACATCTAATCCAACCGGTTTAATTGCACATTCCGAAATATCAGCTCCAAACTCTTGTATTTTTTCCAATACCTCATACCTGCTACACTGAACATAATCAGTGCCAGAACGACCGTTGCATAAAATCCATTGGCCTTTTTGAATTTGATCCGCCCAGGACTTTGGGTCTTTGCCAGCAAATACGACTAGGGGGTATCCCATAAATTGAAGAGTACAAACCTCGTCATCTTCCACATTAAATGGTTCCGCAAATGGACCACCATTTACCAATAGTCTCTCATCACCCTTTTTATTTGGTACAATCCGAAAAGCACTGCCTGATTTTTTTACCATACATGCGCCCTCCCATCCTTCTCCTGCAGGCACCTGCCAATCAGCATTACCCATACATCCAACAATGAAGGGAAATTTATCTAGCATCCGAAACTGTCCTTCTAAACAGTCAAAGATTCCTATTGTGCTTTTTTTACCGAGCATAGTAGCATAATTGATTACAAATAGTTATTAAAAGAGGATATCGATTGGGATGAATGATATTCTGTTTAATCATCTTATGGCAAAACAAATTTATTATACTTCCTTTCGATCCAATCCAAGCGGGTTGTCTCTCCTTAATTCCTCAGGAAGGAAGTCATCCGGAAAACCTTGATAACATACTGGACGAGCAAACCTAAGAATTGCACCGGTTCCAACTGATGTGGAACGACTGTCTGTCGTCGCAGGATAAGGACCGCCATGAACAATCGATTCACAAACCTCAACCCCGGTTGGAAACTGATTAAAAAGTAATCTCCCTGCCTTGGTTTCCAATATTTCAACTAATCCCCGATGAACACTTAAGCTTTTTTCAGACCCGAAAAGACTAGCCGTTAACTGACCTTCGAGTTGTGTTATAACTTTTTCTAAGTCATCGCCATTTTTATATGATACTAGAATAGTGGCTGGACCAAAGATTTCATTTTTTAATTCTGGAACTTGGAGAAAATTAAAAACTTCAGTCGCTAAAACAGTTGAACCTGCGAGACAGGTTTTATGGCCTAACACATTTTCGGAACCACAAAGAACATCGACCCCATCCAGTTTGGCCATCATTTCAAAATTCTCCAGATAGGAATCACGAATTCCCTTATGTAACATCGGAGACGGCGCAAAAGCCTTCATCTTTTCTACGAATGCCTTACGAAAGAATTCACCGGCAACACTGTCAGGATAAAAAACAACCCCAGGATTTGTACAAAATTGCCCTACACCCAAGGTTGCCGAAGTGAATAAGA
>JABGWZ010000238.1 GCA_018675995.1 Opitutia bacterium
ATGCAAAAACTTATTCAAGGTAAAACAACTTTTCTAATTGCTCATCGTTTTAGTTCACTTCGACTTGCTAACCGAATTATTGTCATGGATAAAGGTGCAATTATTGCAGATGGTTCGCACCAAGAAGTTTATTCAACATGCCTCCTCTATAAATCGCTTTATGATCAGCAAAATGAAGGTCTTTCATAGATTTATATTTTTTTCCCAAAAATAATCCTTTTTAACTCTAGTCCGTCGCTTGGCGGCCCCTCTGGGAATGTGGCTGTTGGCTTTAATCTTACTGGAAGTAATGATCTAATTAAAACGAGACTATTCGCACAAAACCAACTTACGAGAATTACTTCTGCCAAGGTTGTGAATTGATTCCCAAAGATTTGCCATCCAGAAATAATAGACATCATAAGGGATGAGATAATCCCACCACTTATAACAACAATCAGTCCTAGTTTGCTCAGTGAACCTTTATCATATCCAGTGAACCCTTCTCTTCCATTTATAAAACTTATTTCCCAAAGTATTGACCTGAATTTCCCCTGCCAAGATTTTCCGCTTTGCCCTACCCTAATCAGAACCTCTTTTTTTGTTAAAATTACGGCAGGAATTAAGTGCCCTATCTCATGGACAAGCGTGGCGAATGGGCGAAAAATAATTAACCCTATCCAAGCAAGTAAAACCCAAGGAATACCTTCTAAACTAAGATAATTTATTGTATTTGCGATAGATTCCATATTTTTTATACGATTGGACTTGCCCGACAAAATTCAACTTATAAGTTTAAACATATTGATTGATAAAGTATGTTTCGCTCCCTTATGCAAGCCTTCTCGAGCAAGAAGCTCGATGTTCGCGTCCCTCATTCCAAAGGACTCCCTTTGACGGACGAAAATAAATTTGGCGAAGATGCAGAGTCTACTCAATGGATTGGCGTTGACCTGGATGGAACCTTGGCAGTAGCCGAGCCATGGCAAGGGTTTGAACACATTGGTAAACCAGTTCCAAACATGATGAAGAGATTGAAAATCTGGATTGATATGGGTTATCGAGTGAAAATTGTTACAGCAAGAGCCCAGAATCCTGAGCAGGCGGTTCCTCCCATTCAAAAATGGTTACAGAAGCATGGTTTGCCAGATTTAGAAATTACTAATGCAAAGGACATGGATATGATTGAACTTTGGGACGATCGATGTGTACAAGTTATCCCAAATACTGGCAACCCTGTTGGTCCGGCTTCCGATCCTTACAGGTCGAAATAGTCTACCAAGATTGCAAAATACTCATTTTAAATATCATTATTTACCCTATTGAGGTATGTTTACTTAGACGCGACATGGTTCTGCTAATTTAGAAAGAAGTTTTAACCGATTGTCTTTAAATCAAGCTTTGTTGTAATTTAAGGAATATAATTAGTTTCATTTGTACATTTAAATTTTTTTTCTTAGCCAAAATCATTTTATTCCCTTCCTGTTTTCGAAATTGTAGATTTGTACATTTAAAAAGAATATTAAATATCTATGAACTGGTGGGGTAAGTTAATTGGTACTAGTGTAGGAATGCTGGGTGGTCCGATCGGAGCAATTGCTGGTGCAGCATTGGGGCACATTTATGATGATGATGATCCGACTCCGTTAGATGAACGAAGAGCTCGAATTCTTTACCTTGCTTATTTTTTTTCTAGTGCGGCCAAGATTGCTAAGGCAGATGGCCGCGTTTCGGTTTCTGAAATTAAGGTCACTGAATCGCTTATTCAAAGAATGGGACTAAATAGTAAAACTTCTGAATTTGCGAAAAATGTATTTCGTAAAGCCAAGAACAGTCGACGTTCAATCGAACATGATTTTAAAGAAGTTGGTCGATTAATTGGATACGATCCTACACTAGCTCAGTCGTTTCTTGGAGGTCTTTTTGAGATTGCACGATCTAATGGTGAGAACTTCAATAAGTTACAAGTTCATTTTCTTTTATGTGGGGAAAAAGAGTTAAAACTTAATCACGGAACGATTCGCTCATGGATTCATGGAGGGTATACCCCGCCTCAGCATGATCCTTCTGTGGATAAACTTTCGCTCGAAGAAGCATACAATGTCCTTGGTTTAAAAATGGATTGTAATGAGGCAGAATTAAAAAAGGCATACCGGTCAAAAGCCGCTGACTTTCATCCTGATAAATTAAGCAGTAAGAATTTACCTCATGAATTCATTACTTTTGCTAATGATCAACTTGCCTGTATTAATCAAGCATATGAAGTTATTTGCAGAGCAAGGAGTTCTAGATAATGAATTGGTGTTAAATTTATTATGCATTTGGTATTGCAAAGAGCACTAATGAGGGAAGTGCATTTGGTCTGTTTAAACCAACTATATTTTTATATATTTTCATAAATTACAGGACTGAATGTGAACACTTGGCTCAGATGCTGCTAAATCTGCTATTAAGCCCAAACTTTTTAATCTCTGACTATTTGTCCATCTTTCATTCTTAGGATCTGGTCACATTTCTCTGCAATTTCTGGGTTGTGAGTGACTAAAATTACTGCAGTACTTTCTTCACGAGCAAATTGAAGAAGGAGTTGGAAAACCTTTCTTGAGTTTTCGCTATCGAGATTACCTGTCGGTTCGTCGGCAAGTAGCAGGGATGGGGAATTGATCATGGCTCTGGCAATAGCCACTCGTTGTTGCTCACCGCCAGAAAGTTTGTTGGCGAACCGTTCAGCTTTGTTACCCAGTCCGAGTTTTGTGAGAACAGACCTTGCCCTTTTATTGGCTTCTTTTCTTTGGATTCCCGCCTTAAACAAAGGCATAGATACATTCTCACAAGCGGTTAACTCCTTTATAAGAAAGTGAAATTGAAAAATAAATCCCAGGTTTTTATTTCTTAGTTCAGTTCGAACTTGATCGCTCGCTTGAGAGACTGATTTATTATCCAATAAAATCTCACCTTTATCAGGACGATCAAGTAAACCAAGTAAGTAAAGGAGCGTGCTTTTCCCACATCCTGATGGACCAACGATTGCGGTAACCTCTCCGGTTTTTACTTCAAAAGAAACTCCGCGCAGTGCTTGCACATATTCTTCACCAATAGTAAAGGAATGCTCTAGGCGTTTAACCTGAAGTAGAGTCTGACCCGGGTTATTTCTATTTACCACTATAGTGTTTCTCTTATAATTTTAGCCGGTTCTACTTTAGCCGCTCTTCTTGCAGGTATCCAAGTAGCAAGTCCAACAAATAATGATGCAATCAAAATTGCCCAGCCATAATGGGTGAAATCCCAATTAACAACAAAGGTATCAGACTTAAAAATACCGCGAATTTGCATTGGGATTTTAGATACTATAAAGGTACCTAGTAATCCACATATTATTCCTCCTATAATTCCAAAGAATAAAACGATAATTCCCTGCCATAGAAATACTGAGGAAATATCTGCACGAGTAAAGCCAATGGATCTCAAAATTGAAATATCTCTTGTTTTTTCAATCCCCATAATAGCAAATACATTAAACATTCCTAAACCAGATAGTAGAAGAATACTTGAAACAGTTATGGCTGAGGAAACTCGTAATGCTTTAAAGACATCAAGCCATACTTTTTCTCGTTCCTGCCAACTTACTGAGCGGTGTCCAATCGTTTCCTGAATTTGTGCAGCAATTTGTGGGGCTTTTTCGGGAGTAGCAATTCCGACCTGGAAAATGGACCCTCCAAATCTTGTTCCCGAAAGTGATCGAGCAGTAGGCAATGAAATATAGCATCTTTTCTTGTCAATATCACTAACGCCGGATTCAAAAATACCAGAAACACGAAGTTGGAAATTTTCTAATTTGCCCACAATATTTACTCTGTCATTTACCTTTAGGTTTACTCTTTCAGCAATTCGACTTCCTATGATTATCCCCATGTTATCTCTTAAAAAATTACTAATTGATCCATGTGTAACTTGCTCTTTTAAATCTGAGACCAATAAATGGTCTGAAATTTTTATTCCATGCAACTGTATAGATTGGCTTCTGGATTTAGTTTGCAAAATAGCATTATCTTCAAAAACTTCAGAAATTCCATTTACAGATGGAAAAGCTGTTAATGCATTTCTTATTTTGTCGGGATAATCAATACCTTTAATATATTTTGCGCCTTCGCGATTTTGAAATTTAAATTTTATCTTACCGTCTTGTGAAATTTTGCTAACAGTTTCATCCATATTCTGAAATCGGTCTGAAATCCTGATCGCACCGTTTGTCCCAAGAATAGTTTTTATAAAATACTCTTGGAAGCCAGAAGTTTGAGCTTGTGTAATTACAAAAAATGAAATTCCAAATATAATACCAAACAAGCTCATTAACATTGCACGCTTCCTGGCAAAGACATATCGCAATGCTAGGTAAAAAGTTAGGCTCACAATCTGTGCAACTAGTTGTTAGTGTAAAGAAAAATTGGTTTAATAAATTGACCGTTGCTCAAAAGGTGGGGAGTTTCTGTAACTACGATATCCCCCTCCTCTAAACCTTCTAATATTTCAACAAAATTTAGGTTTTTAGCACCAATCTTTACCTCTTTAATTACCGTTAAATTATCTTTGTTAACAGTAATTACCGAATTTCCAACAAGAGCATTACGGGAAATAAGCAAGGTATCTGTTTTTTTATCTTTAATAATCTCTACCCGACCGGATGCACCAGTTGGAATAAGCACTTTAGGCGAGTTTATTTTTAGATATGCTAACCTTCGCCCTGAGGATGAGTCCACACTATCGGCTATACGGGATACCTTTGCATCAATTATCTTTTTCCCTGTAGAGAAGAGAGTAATTGCTGCGTCCATCCCTTCATCTAAATTATAAAAGTCTTCTTCGTTTAAGGATGCTTCTACTATACGTTTTTTGGATATTACTGTGCCTATTAATTGCCCCGTTGTTATGAAGTCTCCGGGTGATACAAAGGACTGAATCAATTCACCATCGATAGGACTTGAGATGGTCATTTTTTTGATATGCGACTTAAGGTTTTCTATTTTTGTATTAAGCTCCAATAGTTTTTGGTCGTTGGAAATATTTTCGAGATCAACTTTTGTTTTCAATCGATCTATTAGAGCTTTTTTCTTTTTGAGGTTAATGGATGAGATGTGTTCTCCTTCTGAAAGTTTTAAGAATGCGTCATGTTCTTCCTGTTCAATTTTCAATTCTAAAGCATTTATTGAACCGGCTTGGATAGTTTTGTTGAAATTACTTTTACTTATTATTGCTTGTTCCAAACTTCGGTTTAAGTCAGAAATGTCTAGGTGTACAATCGGTTGACCAGTTTTAACTGTAATCGATTTCTGTAGGGGTAATTTTGCCACACTTATTACAGTTCCTGATAAATTAGCTTTTAAATTGTAGTTCTGGTCTGCCAAAATCTTAATATTTCCGCTTACGCTATCTAGGATTTGCCCCCGTATTACCTTTGTGCAAATCACCGATTCTCCCGTCCTGTTGTAAAAGAAAAATACAGCTGCGGGAATTATCAAAATCAGAAAAATTAAAATAGATTTATATTTGAACATCTAATATTTTTGAAATTGTATAAGGGCTTCGTATTTAAATTTAATTCTAAAATAAGTGAGGACAGATTCAGTTAGACTAAGTTCAGCGTCAATTAGATTTATTTTGGAAGTAAGTAGATCTTTTGTTGTTATTTGATTTTGTTCGAATTCAATTTTACTTTTTCCGTATTGACTCTTCGTTGCTAGTAAAAGCTTTCTGGACAGGTTAATTTGGTCGATGATGCTCTTTATCTGAGATTGTAAGCTTGTGAGTTCTGATCTTAATTTCCTTACACTGCTTTCAAGTTGTATTTCAAATTTTCTTTTACGTGCCAGAGCCAACTGTCTTTGTCCCTTGCTTCTAGACGAATCCCATAAATTCCAATTCGCTTCAACTCCCACCAGAAAATTATTTCTTCTCACCGAATCAGGATTATCTGGTAAATCAATTTGATCCTGATAAAATCCACCTACAAGATTTATTTTAGGCTTTTGAGAGTTTTTTGCTATGAAAGAATTCTCTTTTTCAGTTTTGATTAATGTTTTTAATTCTTCGATATCACCTGATGAATGTGAACCTATGACTTGGGGAAAATTATTCTTGAAAGAATGAGTTTCGCAGAATAGCAGAAATTCTTTTGGAATAGATAAATCTAACTCCTTGTTATATCCCGTGTCATATTTGAAAACTGTTTTTTTATTTTCAAGAGTACGTTTGATCTGTGAAATTTTAATCGAGTGTTCAAGTTTCGAGATTGTGGCAACAGTTACCTCAAGTTCAGTTCCTAATCCAATTTCTTTGCGTTTAAATAGTTCTTTTTCCAGATTCTCAGAGAATTTTAAACTTTCATTTTCTAGAAGAAGGCGCTTTTTTAAAAGCAGTAAGTTCATGAATTCAGCTTTTACTTCAATGAGAAGGTTTGAATGTACAGAATCTGTTTTTTGAATAGCATAACTCTCAGCTAATTCAGCAATACGACTTTGAGAATCAAGTATACCCCAATGATATAAAGGTTTTTTAACAAAAATCGAACCTACTGTTCTATATGTTTGATTGTAAGATTGTCCGGGTCTGTTTTCATGAATCGACTGACCGCTTAAATTAAAATTTACTGATAAACCTTTAGCAGAATCAGCAATCAGTCTATTTGATTTACTTTCTTCAATATATTGCCTGCTTTCCTTTATGAGTGGGGCGTTTTTGTCAATGCCCGCACTGATTTCACTTAACTGAGGGAAATAAAAAACAAGAAAGGCATTATTTATAGAACCAACATCACTTTTTTGTGCCGATAAATAACTAACAGTACAAAAGAAAAAATTGAACAGGATATAGTGCTGAAATAATGTTTTCAAAAACAATAACCTAGCGGTTATTTATTATCAGGACAACTAGAATGAAATAGGTAAATTTACAATTATTCAGTAGATGCACCTGAAAGGTATTCAGACTGAAGGGCTTCTCCGATCCATTGCTCGTTTTGACCTGCAGTATTTGTTCTGATATCGGCCACATCACTTTCAAAAACTTCAGAAGCAGAATTGCCCCAAGCATTTCTTACATATGTTGACACATTCGCAATCTCCCTATCATTAATTGGAACTGCTACCATATTAGCAGCAGGTGATGTCCCGTATTTTTCACCCTTAACAGTAATTTCACCTTTCAATCCTTTAAGGATTATCTTGGTTATCAGTTCAGGATTCGCACTCACCCATTCGGAGCCAGCTAGTGGGGGATATTGCGTAGCTATTCCTAAACCATTTGGCTGATGGCATGAAGCACACTTTGAAGTGAAAATTTTCTTCCCAGAGTCTAGTTTTCTTTCCAAGCGTAGAGCTTCTTTTTCTTCTTCGGTTAATTCAACAATCTCTTGTGGCGGGTGAACTTGGAAAGAGTTTGTAGAATGAGCTAATTGAATAGAACAAACAAAAATTAAACATCCAAAAACAAAAATAAGAGGAGCAACTAAAAATCCTTTTGTCGGTGGATGTTTTTCTCGTCCAAGGTTGGAATGAATCTCAACCATATCATCGTCTTTCATGCCATCAAATTTGGCAGGTGCCATTTTATTTTTATCGCTCATTTAATTTGATTTAAGTTCAGCAGAAGTCCACATTTGCATGGGTGCCCTATCTTTAACTTTAGAACGAATATTTGCTACTTCAGCTGGACTCACTGAAGAAGCTGAATTCCCCCAATCATTTCTAATGTAAGTCAATACGTCAGCAATTTGTTGATCGGTTAGTGATCCTGGTGGGATTCCTGGAGGAGCCATTACATTGTTGTATTTAACTCCGTTGACCTCAATTTCCCCCATAAGACCATGCATTGATATTTTAATTAGCCTTTCTTTGTCACCCAATACCCAATCAGAGCCAGCCAACGGTGGGAATTGCCCGGGTAATCCTAACCCAGTTGGTTGATGACAGGTAAAGCATAACCCACCACCGGGGGCAGCCTTCATGTAAATTTCTTTTCCTGATGCAATCTGGCTTGCCAACCAAGTCGGCAATTCAGAAAGATTAGAATCAGAGTTTTCAGATACGCTTACAGTCGAAAGTTCAGAAGTTTCGATTAATTCTTCGTCCTGTTGAATGAAACTCATCTCAGGAAGCTCATAATCCTGCTTAAGTGATGCTAGATAAGAAACAATTCTATTAGCCTTTAGCGAGGGAACTATAAATCTTGGCTTATCTATTTGATCTTCTGTCAATTTGATTGCATTATTTGTATCAAAATCCTTTTCCTCATAAAGAAAAGGACTAGGTGGGCATATTGATTCAGAAATTAAAGATTGTGGTTCGAAAAGATGTTGATGTAACCACTCCTTGCTGTAGCTACGTAGACCGATGTTAGCTAAATCAGGGCCTACACGTGTGTTTCCGATTGTTATATCCTCATGGAATATGTAATCGCGTGCTACCGAAGGTCTCTTTCCCCACCCTCTTTCTACATCAAAGCCTGAATCTTCTAATCTTACTTGTTGGGTATGACATGTGGTACACCCAAGAGAAATATATTCTTTAGCACCTTGTTGTGCTATGCCGGCAAGTTGTTTTGGAAATAATTCAGCACCTTCAGGGATAGATCCATTATCTTCTAAAAATGATGATGTCGGTTCTAAATCACCAAACTGTTTGCGCGCACCGATAACAAAAGCCAACCAAGCAAATGCTAAGGCACTTAAAATTCCAATAGAAAATTTAAAAATGTTATTCATTATGCAACAGCATTTTTGGCTGAGTCATTTGAGCTATTATTTAAGAATTGAAAAGGATTAGGGAAAAGAACTTTCCATATATTGATGACGAAAACGAGTTGGGATAAACCAAGAATTACAAAGGCTATCTGAGTAATAAGAAAATATGGTCTGATTGAAGCAATTACAGAAGAAGCCCAATCTAGGGAAGGTTGTTGAGCAAGAACGCCATGTGTTAACCCACCGATGAGGTATGCGAGTAAAAGCATCAGTACACCCAATGCTGAAGTCCAAAAATGAAAAGATTTAGCACCTACAGGAATATCTTTACCAGTAACTCTAGGAAGCATGTGATATACAGCTCCAAAAACAATCATGCTAAAAAAACCGTAAACCCTTTGGTTGAAATGAAACTCATTAATAATAGAAAATTGAGTAAGTTTTGCAACAGCTGGCAATGAAAACACAACTCCAATGTAGCTGGAAATTGTATACGAAAGTGTTCCAAATATAACAAAACGAAGCGGTAAGTTATTCCATACAATATCGATATCCTTGAATGCAGTTGCGTGAAAATTTGTGGAAGCAACTGCAATTGGGAAAATCATTGCTATACTCATTACTGTTCCGATTGCAGGAATCCACATCGGGACAGGACCGCCTTCCAAATGATGCACAACTGACCAAGGTGCAAGTAAAGCAATGCACCAAAAGCCAAAAATCGCTAAGTAATACTTGTCAATTGGACGACCTGTGATTGCAGGTATTAAATAATAAGCTACGCCCAAAGCAAAAGGT
Source organism: Opitutia bacterium (assembly GCA_018675995.1). Classification (GTDB taxonomy): domain Bacteria; phylum Verrucomicrobiota; class Verrucomicrobiia; order Opitutales; family Seribacteraceae; genus Seribacter. Next base: position 9,512 of record JABGWZ010000238.1, read on the forward strand.
GTAAGCCATAACCAAATGAGGCTTTGTCCAAACCACATCGATAGTACTGCCTGTAATGTTCCCCGAGCAGGATTTATCTCAAGTCCATTCCAAGCAATTATGAATAACGCAGGGAACCATAATAATGAGGCCAATATAAACCATTGAGGTGCAATTGTTTCGTGCTTTGAACGCGACCTATGAGTAACGATTATGAAAGATGCAATAACTGAGTAGGATATAAACAGTAAAGGCCAGATTTCTCGTGGCATTTCAAGCATTTCATGTGCATTCATGTGACCATCTAAAATACCCAATAAACCGAGAGTGATTCCAACATTCCAAATAATTCCTGAAGCGATAAGAAGAAAACGACCCCTTAATTCAGCTTGTGCCAAGCGGGCGATGATCCAAATGCTAACAGCAAAAATCGAATTTCCACCCCATCCGTATACAAATGCATTGGCCTGAGCAATTTTTACTTTTCCATAAGTGAAAAATTCAAAAGTGGATAGGAAGAATGGATCAGTAAGTTTGGCTGCGGCACAATATGCTAGAAGTGCAGCAGCAAGTAACCACAATCCAGCAGAAGCTATAAAAAATGATATAACCCACTTTGCGGACTTATCTATAATTTGCTCAGCAGTAAATTTCACGAATTTATTTAGAATTTTCAGACTTGGTCTGGTAATTGTTGATTGTTTTTATCATGACAGATTCTAAACTAGAGTTATTCTCGATATGGAAACTGTCAACTTTCTCGATGAAGTTTACTGATTCAAGTTTAAATTGATCAACTTTTTCTTTTCTCTGCGTTGAGATAATCGAGTCGGGTTCATTTTCATCTTCAACCATAAAAAGTTTTTCAAAGAAAAAGAAAGAAATAACAAATAAGACTCCTAGTATTAAGGAGAATGTTACGCTACATCCATCTGCTCGTTGTTCCTTTGGGTCACTCATGATGATTTAATGATTCCATAATGCGGGGGTCTCTTACAGGAATGATTTCTGATTCATTTGCGTTGAAGCTTTTAAGTACTGCCCGCGCACAAAGACAACCGACACCCACGAGTGATGAAACCCCCCAAAATAAGTGCATGCCCAAGACTGGTCTAGCCTCATACCCTACATATGCACCTGGAACAATTTCACGACCAGGAATAATATTCCAGTAGAGATCTAATAGATGAAAAGCCAAGATCCATAGTGCTATAAAAGTGATTCTTGGTCCGTTAATCTTATTTTTGTAAAATAGAAGATACAAAAATGGAAAGAAAAAGTGTCCAAATATAAGACCCATACTTACCCAAAACCATGCCGATGTTTCACCTGTGTTAGGGTTGATTTCACGGATATTGTACCAAAAGGTTTCTTCAGGAATATTAGCACTGTAAATAAGAAAGTATTGGGAAAAGGAAATATAAGCCCAAAATACTGTGAAAGCTAAAGAAAGGCAGGCCAGATCATACTGATGGGCTTGCTTATAGATTCCATTTAAAAAACTTTTTTGGCTCAAGTACAGGCAACCAAGAATTGTTACTGCTAGTGCAGATCTCATTCCTGAAGCAAAAAACCAAACTCCATACATTGTAGAGAACCATTGGTACTCTAAGCTCATGAACAAATCAAATGCCCCAAATGTTAGTGCTAGTGCTGTTGCAGGAATTCCGAAAGCAGAAATTTTCATCCCTTTGTGAGTCCAATTTGGGTCTCCATCATAATCCTGTGAAAAGGAGTATTTTCTAAGCTTCGCACTTAGGATGCAAAAAATTGCAAAATATCCAATTAATCTAATGCTGAAGAAATAAAGGTTTAGGTATCCAGCTTTCTTTTGGTGAAGCACATCATTTGCTACCGTAATCCCATCTACAGTAGGACTTTCGGGATTTATCCAAGACCATAAAATACCGGCATTTTCTCCTCCAAAAAGTGCAATTAACAGTAATGGTGCAAAGCAAATTGCAAGCCATGGAAAAGCTGCCAGAGCATGTTCTTGTTGTCTTCGCACTACTGGGGTCCACCTAGAGTTAAATATGCGAAAAATCATCACAAGCATAAGTAGCCCAATTGAAATGCTTAACCAGAACGAACATCCCCATAACCAACCCAAGAAAGGACTTTTATCCCCGGACGATAATCCCATTAACAGTCCAGCAAGACCAATACCAAGGCCTAATATAGCTCCTGCAAGTAATTTCACATCTATATCTTTTTTGATATTTTCTGTCATGATTTCTTACTTTCGGAAGTTGTAGCCTCGCTTACATAAGATTGAAGCATCCGTACATAGAGCACGATAGCCCAACGTTCTTTAGGGGAAAGTTTGTCTTTAAGTCCAAGCATACTTCCGGCACCCATACCAATGGTATGAAAAATTCTTCCATCTGGGATAGGCCCTGCAGGCTCTAAATAGTTTGGTAATTCAGGGTCAGAGAGATTTCTTGGAGCAACGCCCAAGAATTCTTTCATCACACCAATACCATTCCCGTATGTTCCATGACATATAGCACAATGGATGTCATATCTTTCTTTTCCGAGACGCATCAAAGACATGTCAATAGCCGCTTCATCAGGAATTTTGCTAACCCATGAATCTGAATCATCATTAGTTTTACCGGTTCTGAAAGCCAAATTACTGAAAGCAGGACTTTCTGAAAAAACATTATTTAATTCTAGAGCAGTACCCCTGATAGCAGTTCCTGGTACAGGTAAGCGGTCTGCTCTATTATCATTGAAAAGAGGATTTTTTGTTTGGCTTTTAAACTTTGCTTGCCTGTCCATATCTGGGAAGACTTCAATGGGTGTATTTTCAGAAAAGCTACCCCGGAATCCCATGATCGAAATGAAGCATACAACAATGAGCAAGAAGGATGGAATAAAGTATTTCACTTATGAATTGATTGGTTCACGAATCAACGTGATAGATTTACCACCCACGCTTTTAAGGAAGTCTTTAGTTACATCGTCGTCGAATTTTGGATCTTCGACCTCAATTACTATCATGTACTTGTCATCACCGGTTCTGCCGAATGAAGGATGTTCGAAAACAGGATGATTGTGCCTAGGCAGACGATTAAGAAAAAACATACCGAAAAGTGTACCAAAAGCGGCAAATAAAATGGTAAGCTCGTAAAATACTGGGAATGGATAAATTGGGCTGAAATAGGGCTTGCCACCAACAATCAAAGGATAATCGTAAGCATTCATAAACCACACGATTAACATTCCTGTACAGAAACCTGTTATTCCGCCAAGGAGGGTGAAGCATGGAACCTTTGAGCGACCAACTCCCATTTGAGCATCTAAACCGTGAACAGGTATAGGTGTATAGCATTCCCATTCCTTGTAACCTTCCTCTCTCACCAATCCTGCAGCATCAAATAATTCTTTTGCAGAATTAAAAGTAGCGGCAAGTCCGTATTTAATGTCCATAAGTTTTCCCATGGTTATAAATTAGTGTTTACCTCCATGTGGGTCGGCTGCTGGCATGACAGATTTAACTTCTGCCATTGGCATTAATGGCAGAAAGCGAAGGAATAAAAGAAAGAGAATTGAAAAGAATCCAAATGTGCCAAAAAATGTGAAGATGTCTACCACAGTTGGAGAATAATAGCCCCAACTAGATGGGAGAAAATCTCTTGAAAGAGTAGTGTTAGCAATTACAAATCTTTCAAACCACATTCCTACATTGACAAATATACTTATGATCCAAACCAATGGTATGTTGTTTTTAATGCTTTTGAACCAAAAGAGCTGCGGACATATAACATTGCAGGAAATCATGATCCAATAAGCCCACCAATAATTACCAAATGCACGATTAATGAAAGCAAATCCTTCGTAGGAATTAGCACCATACCAAGCGATAAAGAATTCCATCGAGTAAGCATAACCAACCATACTGCCAGTCGCTAAAATAATCTTACACATATTATCAATATGTTTTTCAGTGATAAGATCATGTAAGCCAAAGATTGCCCTTAATGGAAGAAGAAGCGTTAGCACCATACCGAATCCAGAGAATATAGCCCCAGCCACGAAATAAGGAGGGAAAATTGTTGTGTGCCAACCGGGAAGGTTAGCCACTGCAAAATCAAAAGAAACGATTGTATGAACAGATAATACGAGAGGGGTAGACAATCCAGCTAGGAGCAAGTAAGCCATCTCGAAATTCCTCCAATGATTATTTGCATTCCTCCAACCCATAGCTAGAACACCGTAAAAATATTTACGCCATGTTTCTTTAGCCCGGTCACGTAAGACGGCTAAGTCGGGAATCATTCCCATGTACCAAAAAAGAATTGATACTGTAAAATAAGTCGAAACTGCGAAAACATCCCATTCCAGTGGGCTTCTAAATTGTGGCCAAATCGCATTAGCATTTGGCAGAGGGAAAAGCCACCAAGCAAACCAAACTCTTCCAACATGAAATAAGGGGAAGATTCCTGCACACATGACTGCAAATACAGTCATTGCCTCCGATGCACGATTAATAGATGTCCTCCATTTTTGCTTAAGTAGGCAAAGGATAGCAGATATAAGCGTACCTGCATGACCGATTCCAATCCAAAAAACGAAATTAACAATCGCCCAACCCCAATTTACTGGGTTGTTATTTCCCCAAACACCAACACCTGTCGATACTAAATAAAGAAGTCCGAGTCCAGTGAAACTAGCAATTGCCATAGCAGTAATAAAGCACCACCACCACCATGTTGGAGTCTTTTGCTCAACAATTCCGCAAATTTTTTCGGTTACCCAATGAAAATTTCTTTTATTTAATACTAATGGTGTATCCTCCCATTTGGCAGGCTTTATTTTACTTAACAATTCTGAAGGAATTGCACTAGTTGAATCTGATGGTTTTACACTCATTAGTGAGTAACCTCCTCATCTGGTCCATGATCATCATGATGAACCGGGTGTGCTTTATCGTGATATTCTCTGGCAGAATGTGGAGAAGATGAGAAATCTGGCATATTTGGGTTTGGATTTCTTACCTTAGCTAAAAAAGTAGTTCTAGGACGCGTATTGAGGTAGCCTAGAACAGAGTAATCCCGAGGGTTGTTCTTTAACTTACTAACTTCACTTTCAGGGTCAGATATATCGCCAAATGTTATGCTGTCTGAAGGGCAAACTTGTTGGCATGCAGTCTTGATTGTACCATCGGGGACTTTGATATCCTCTTTATCTAATTTTATTTCTGCTCCATCTTTTCCAGTTTCAAGTAGAGCAGATCGCTGTGCTTGAACTTTAACTTGTATCTTAGATTCTTGTATTCTCTGAACACAATAGGTGCATTTTTCCATAACACCTCTCATCCTAACGGTAACATCAGGATTTTTCCCCATTGAGGGTAGTGAATCGTTTTCCTCACCAAGCGGTCCTTTATAAAGTTCCTTATTATCCCTCTTATTCCAATCGAAAAAGTTAAATCTTCTAACTTTGTAAGGACAATTATTGGCACAATAGCGAGTCCCGACACATCGATTGTAAGCCATCGCGTTTAAGCCTTCTTCATCATGAACAGTTGCGTTAACTGGACAAACGGTTTCACATGGTGCGGTTTCACAATGCATGCATGCAACACCCTGAAAGGATACTTGAACATCAGAAGGTAATACTGCACCATCTCTTGATGTAGAACTGAAATACCTGTCCAATCGGATCCAATGCATCTCGCGACCCCGTAAAACTTGGTCTTTTCCTACAATTGGAATGTTATTTTCACTTTGACAAGCAACCACACATGCACTGCAACCTGTGCATTGATTAAGATCTATAGCCATTCCCCATTGATGAAGACCTGGCGTATCTGATTTTTCGTAATTGTGATCAGGGTGTTCGTAAGAAGAGTTCCCTCGGGGTGTGGTTTGCGATTTGTAGGCAAGATCTTTTTCTTGGTCTTTTCCCCAAATCTTAGGTGAATGGGATTCGGCACCCATGTGGGATGCAAATTCTTCATCGCTGGAATATTCTTCAACATTAGCTTCCCTAACAATCGCCCTACCCTCCATAGACCAATGTTCCTGAACATTGGCAAGGATTTGAAAGCTTCCAGTTGGCTGAATTGTTACTTTTGGAATAATTCGGCTAGCGTTGGCAGCCTGTAATGGGTAGGCGTTGTAACCAGTACCCTCCCCGACTCTACCAACTTGTGTTCTTCCCATTCCAAGTGTTGCAACTATAGTAAAGTCAGCAAGACCAGGTTGTACATAAAGTGGGCCCTCAATAAAAGTGTCTTCATTCAAGGATAACTTGACAACAGGAGCTTTTTGTTTGCCGTGATCAAAGTTTGCATTATCAGGTGCAATCTGGCCGCTTTTATTGAGCATGGTTGGCTCAGGCAGCAAACCTAATTCAGGATACTTATCTTCCAGTACTTTTGCTAAGACGGGGCTAATTAGAAGTGCATTGTCCCAAGTCAACTTAGATATCGGGTCAGGGCATTCCTGCATCCATCCATTATTAACGAATCTGCCATCCCAAGAATGAAAATCAGGTACAAGAAGAACCTCTAAATCATCAGCAGATGGTTTATGATTTGTTTCCAGGTTAAAATTGTTTAGTTTTTCGAGTGTATACTTTTTGTTGAAAGTTTTGGGAGAAGTTTTATCAATTCCAAGTCTTAGAAAGTCTTGGTTGCTACCACTGGATGAACGATCTTCTCGAGTTGATTTTACAAAATCATGAACTTTATCAGATGAACCGCTTAAGGCTATCAAGATTTCTAATTCTGAAAGTGTATCGAAAAGAGGAGATATGAGTGGTTGAACTGGTACAATCGCAGTTCCGTCCCATGTAGAACCCTCATCCCAGGATTCTAAATAATGGGAAAGCCCAACATGAAAGTCACAAGCCAGAGAAGTTTCATTTTTGGAGTGACCAAAATGAATCTTATTCTCTATTTTCTTGCTAATATTATCCCAATCTAATGTTGAATTGTAAACTGGGTTTCCACCTAAAACAATTAAGGTATCAAATTTTCCTTCTAATGCATCATTAGCAAAATTATTAATTCCGGGTTCTTGTTTCTCGGTTATCAGGTATTTTACCGTATTCCCAATTGCACCTAATTCTTGATTAATTGCATAACAGATTAGGTGTACATCTTTAGATA
>JABGWZ010000224.1 GCA_018675995.1 Opitutia bacterium
TCTATTTATCCAATAACCGGGAGTACGGTTTACCTACCAAAACTTATCAGAAGGGAATATTGGAGGGTGCCAAGCAGGTCGGATTACCCAAAGAATATTCTGAACTTCTCGAGAGTTGGAGTGACGGTAAATTTAAGTAATTTCCGCTAGCAATCGGTGCGTTTTCCGATCTCAAATACAATCAAACAATTAGGCGTGAAGAGAGTTTTGGTGAAAGCCATACGAAAACGAATTATGTTTCAGGAATAAAGTGGTTTGCTTCCCAGTCTAAAATGATTTTTGCAACTTCATCGCGTCCGTTTTTTAATTGAAAGTAGGAAGTTTTTTTAACAGACGATTCGGTGATTAGTTGATCGACCATTTCAATCCAATCACCACGCTCGAATGAATCATGAGTAATTGTAAATCCGTTGAGGTGATCATCGACGAATTTTTTCATGGGTATTGTTTCCCGAAAGGAATCACGATAAATTCTAATCAGTGGTTTTACCGACCCCCAAACTTCTGAGACAGTACCATATCCGATTTTTCCAACAACACCGCTCGAAGCATGAACTAGATCAGGGAAGAAAAAATCGTTTTTATGAGGAAGTAAGCAAAAGTTTTTATTAATTTCTTTTTTTTCGAATGCACCTGTCAGAATATAAAAATGGATTTTATCTTTTTTGATTTTATCTATAAATTTATATTTTTGCGGTATTCCTCCTGTTGTTACCAAAATAATAGGTCTGCTGAGATCAATTCCAATCTTTTGTTTAATTTCGGTTGTAGATTTTTTATGAGGGCGGTAAATAGGATTAACAAGCTTAGCACCCCTTGCCCTTTTACATATTGGATTTGTCTGAATGTGAAGATCAGCGGTGCCGAATATTTTTTGCAATTGTTGAATAGGTTTCTTGAATCCGGGATAATTCAAGATGTATTCTTGGTAAATCCAGTCCCATGTGAAATTTTCCAGCAGGCAGGTCGGGATTTTTAATTTCCCCCCAATGTACAAACCCAATGGCGAGATATCAGATAAAATAAAATCTACTTGCACAGCTTGTATGGTCTTAAAAATAGATTGTATGGTTTTTTTCTCGAATTTTAGAAATAGGGTTAGTTTTTTAAGACTGAGTTTTAAGTCGTGATGAAAGGGGTTTTTTTGCACGAGTCCGACATCAGTAACAACAGAATGGTTAGTGTATTGAATACCAGATAAGTTTTCTTTTAAAAACCAATCTGGTAAACTGCTAAAGATACATATCGAAATCTTTTTTAGTTCAGCAAGTTTTTGAATGACTGCAAAAGTACGGGTGGCATGACCAAATCCGTGACTAGAGATGAAGCAGGCGATTCTCAAAATAATTTTATAGTTCAAACATTAGTTCCAAATAAGTTTGCAATTGCTCAGTGGGAAATAATTGGCTTCCTTTTTGTGTAATAATCTTACGACATAGATTTTGTTGCAAACTTGAATCAAATTTAAGAATTTGGATTTTTTTTTCGTTGGCCGGAATGGGTTGACTTACAGGGCTCAACTTTACGGGTAACCCATACGGACCAACACTTAAATCCCAACCGTTTGAGTTATTTACATTAGGGCTGCTCAGCGATGGGTAGCGAGAGGCAAAGTCGGGGGTTTTATTAGTCTTAACTCTCACGATTGCTGTAACTGGAAGTGATTGAATATAATCAAGTGGAGTACGAACTAATTTTTGTCTGTATTGGCCATAAAACTGCAACGGATCAAGTCCGACTAAGTTGAAACCACTGTAGTTACCATGCCTGTTTTCAGTCTTGAAGCCCTTCTTTGTATACCAAGCCTGAAACTGGCTGGTAAGGCGAAGCCCAATTTCAAAATGAAGATGTGATCTTTCAAGTGGAATACGATAACCAGAAGATGTGTTGCCCATTTTTCCGATGGCCTGAGCTGCGACAACCTCAGTACCCATTTTAATGTTTTGGCTTATAGAATTCAAGTGGGCATATAGGGTATAAAGTGCAGGGGTAAGGGAAGAGTGTTCCAAAACGATATACTTACCATATGCACTGTGGGAAGTAGTTGTATTGATATAGCGAACAATGCCTTTCATTGCAGAAAAAACCGAATCTTCGGCTATTCCTTTCCTGTCACGTCTAATGGGGTAAAGGTCTAGTCCCTCGTGGAATTTATAACCATTATTTCGAACACATCCAAATGCTCCGGAACTAAATTGTTTGTCGGGACCTGTTTTTTGCAGGAACGCTGAATAGCCATGACCTTTTGCATAAGCCGGGTTTGGAGTTGGCCAAGAAAGTTTGAACTGGGGAGTGACCGCAGAGCCTACTGAGCATATGCTAACCAAAAAAATGTATGAGAAATGAAAAAAAACTTTCATTAAAAAGGAGAAATTGATTATCCCTTATTTTCGGCAAATTCAGCCCGAATATGAACTAATGAGATGCTTAGTTCTTGGAATAATGACAAAGCTCTATCTTCTTTAGCAATAGATGATAATACAAATGGTAGCACCCCGTTAGAAATAGATTTTTCAATGGGATGAACACCGATGGTTTGGCCCCCAATTACTAGATGTAATCTTTTACCAATATTTCGAATTGTTTCTTTTTGCAATGTGGTCGCACTTCTTCTATCTAGACTAAACCATAGTGCAAACCTTCTATCATCAGGATTGTCAGTAAGGATATTTGCCACTGTTCCAATTTGAACGCTGGTGAAATCGTACTCATCCAAGATAGGAATTGGAGCGGCACCATCAAGAAAAACTCGGGGCCTCATAGTTATTTTCTTAGGGTCTGAACGATTTTTTCTGCAAGCACCAAGAATCAACGCTGGGAGAGAAGCAAGGACAGTTCTTCTAGTTGCAAGTCCTGAAAGTATATTTTTTTTATTCAAAATTATATTTTGTAATACAGAAAAAAAGAAAATTATGTTGATGTTGTTTGTTACACCATATTGAACTTAATGTAAGCATTAAAGATTAAGTTTTAAATGAAAATCGACACAACAGAAAATTTACCAAGCCAAAATCCTTCAAATATTGCTGTAATTTTAGTAGATATGCAGGAGAAGTTACTACAGGGAATATCCACCAGAAATGATCTATTGAAATCGGTTAGAATTCTAATTCAATCAGCAGATTTATTTGGTATTCCATCAATATTAACTGAACAGGTGCCTGATAAACTTGGTTGTACTGATAAATCATTACAAGCTATGCTAACTGAACCTACTGTTATTTCTAAAAGTAGCTTTTCGGTTTTCGGAAGCGATGAATTTAAAAATACTATCAATAATAAAGATATTTCTCATATAATACTCGCCGGAGTTGAAACTTCGATATGCATATATCTTTCTGCAATTGATGCCCTGAAATATGGAATAAATGTAACTGTTTTATATGATTGTGTTGGGGCAAGAAGGGACAGTGATGCACAGGTTGCTCTACAGAAATTAGAACATGCAGGTTGCCATATTGTTCCTTTGGAAAGTTTCCTTTATGGGTATCTCGAAAACGCTGATCATCCCAATTTTAAGGATGTTACTAAGTTGATTCGAAATCGGTAACAATTTTCTAAGAGATAATATAATTTTTTAAAATGTTAGCGATTACACATGCGGCGACTTTACAAGGGGTTACTGCTGTTTCAGTTACGGTTGAAGCTAATGGTGGGGAAAAAGGTGAACCGCGTTGTGTTTTAGTTGGTCTCCCGGATGCGGCAGTAAAAGAGTCCTTGGACAGGATTCTATCAAGTTTGGCAAATTCTGGTTTTTCGCGACCGAGGACCCGAGTCACGATCAATCTAGCACCAGGCGACTTAAGGAAAGAGGGTTCGGCTTTTGATTTGCCGATTGCATTATGTTTATTATCAGTAATGGGTCATTTGCCAGA
>JABGWZ010000261.1 GCA_018675995.1 Opitutia bacterium
AACTTAGATTATTCGTTACTTTTATCATGTATATTTTTTAATGAATCTTATATTTAATCGTCAAGCAATCATTCTAAGCTCCCACAAATCAAAAACTGTAAAGCTTTTTTAGCTATTAACCAATTAAAATATATCAAATAATTTTCTTGTTAAACATATATATAAATCATGTATTACTTATTTGACATATGCATGAGTGGGTAAAAGTTCAACTTAAAGAATATTCAAATGCGAATGCAGAGGAGAACCAGGCGTGGTGGATTACAATTAAGTGGTATTTTGGTTATTGCGCAAAGAAGGGGCTAGGAGAACCGAGCAACCGGGAAAATGGAAAGATTTTTTGGCGAGAAGCAGTTTTACCGGCTAGACCAAATGATTGGCAAAAGAAGCAATGGGGCGATTCATTGAAATGGTTTTTCCAAGAAATATCTGCTCGTGATATCGCTGGGGCAAAATTGAAAAGTGCTCTCCGCCGTCGCCACCTTGCCTACACTACAGAAAAAGCTTACATGGGTTGGTTACGACGCTTCCAGGCGTTTCTCTATCCAAAAGAGGTAATGGAAGCAGAAGCAGGATGTGTGGTTAATTTTTTAACCCACCTTGCGGAAGAAAAAAAAATATCACCAACAGGGCAAAATCAGTGTTTTAATGCTCTGTTGTTTTTCTTCCGCTATGTAAGAGAGCAACCAAATGTAGATTTTCGGGGGGCGACCCGGGCAAAGAAAAAAATAAGGGTGCCTGTTGTTTTATCCCAAAAGGAGGTGACACGCCTGCTGGAATTATTACCCACTAAATTCCGGTTAATGGGTCGCTTACAATATGGAGCAGGTTTACGGATAAATGAGTTATTACGCTTGCGGGTTAAGGATTTAGATTTTGATCGCGGTCAGTTATCTGTCCGAGGAGGCAAGGGAGATAAGGATCGGGTCTCGGTACTACCAAGTTCTTTGGTTGATTTTTTACAACTACAAGTCGAACAAGCTAGAATTTTGCATGCCAAGGATATCAAAGCTGAATTTGGGGGTGCAAGTATGACCGAAGCACTCGCTCGTAAGTTCAGCGTAGCTCGGAGAGAACTGAGTTGGCAGTACCTTTTCCCCCATAGCCGACTTGTAAAGAATCCTCGAGGTGAGGAACTTCTTCGACACCATGCGCTGGAAAATTCATATCAAAATGCAGTGCGTAATACAGCGAAAAAAGCGGGTATCGAAAAACGGGTGACGCCTCATGTGCTCCGCCACAGTTTTGCCACTCACATGCTTGAGGGCGGGGCAGACATTCGGACGGTTCAGGAACTCCTTGGGCATGCTTCCGTGGAGACTACCCAAATTTATACCCATGTCATGAAAAAACCTTTTGGAATCATAAGCCCATTGGATCGGCTTTAAAAAATGTGCATATAAAAATAAAGCTGTTTTGGGCTATCGATAACACATTTTTAGACCTATTCTAAATTTTTATTTAAATTTAAATAAAATTTTTAAAATTAACACTTTTAAAAGAGCATCACTCATAGAAACTGATTAGTTTTTCAATTCAAATTCTTGATTCTTTTCAAAATGAATAGTGGGGGAAACGGTACTATTAAAATCTACCCCTTGCCTAATTCTTGAGATCGTTTGCCAAATCTCTTGGGTTCTCCATTTGGAATCTTTTAACTGAGCATCCCAAATTGCAAGGCCAACGGAAGGATCCGTCACAATCCATTCAAGGTGCTCCTGAACTGATGCCTTCTCCCAATTGCTCGCATGACTGGGAACCCCAATGAGAAGTTTGGAAGAATACTTTCCCGCGGCAGCTTTTAGGAAATCATAAGATCTCCAACTTGTTGATTTTGATCCGGTTTCTGAATAACCCATTACATGAAGGGCATCAACATATGGAAGTAGCAACTTCCACCAGCCTTGATTAGGAGCATTCCATTTGTATGCAAAGCTATCCACGGTAAGCTCCTTGCCTTTAGCCTTAAGGGCAGAAGACAGTTCCTTGATAAAGCTTACAAATACTTCTGTATCGCCATCCAACTTGCCTTTTCCTTCAAAATCAATGTCAACTCCGTCTAAGTTTAACCGTACGGTTTCAGAAACCAAAGTTTTTATGAATTGTTTTCGGTGGGTTTCAAATGCATTTTTGGCCAAATTCCAGTTCCAACCATCTCGAGTGCCGTTGTAGATACAAAGTAAAACTTTAATACCATGCGTCTGTCCCCATTTCCTAAAGTTTATAATGGTAGAATCATAAATCGGTTTAAAATCATCGACTAACCCTATTCGCCCTTCTTCAGTTGGACGCCAAAACTGGAGGCCCATATGGGTAAGACCATTTTTTAACCCAACTTCACCAAATGACTCATCCAGACGATCTCTGCATATTTCTGTTGCGTATGAAGGAACCCAAGTCATAACGCGAGCACCCCGATCCTTTGGCTTTTGGGCACCTTCTGCGACAAAAGATAGAAGTGCGACCAGCCAAAGAATCTTTTTCAGACTAAAATTTAATTAAATATGAATGGCTTCACCGTGGGCAGCAGCAGCAGCCTCAGCCAAAGCTTCACTCATAGTTGGATGGGCATGAATAGTGCCATGAATCTCATCAACGGTAGCTTCCAATTTCATCGCCAATCCATACTCGGTAATTAACTCAGTTGCATCGGATCCAATAATATGGGCTCCTAAAATCTCTCCGTATTTCTTACCCACAATTACCTTCACAAAGCCCTCTGAATGATTCACCGCTACGGCTTTACCGGATGCAGCAAAAGGAAACTTACCGACTTTGTATTCGATACCTTCCTCTTTTGCCTTCTCCTCCGTTAAGCCAATACTAGCAACTTGAGGTTGGCAATAAGTGCAACCGGGAAATGCATCAATCGGAACTGGTTTTGAATGACCAAACATTCCATTAACGGCTTGAATTGCCCGATATGTGGCAATATGGGCCAACCAGGGAGGCCCGACAATATCACCGGTAGCGTATATACCGGATTCTGAAGTTTCATAATTTTCGTCCACCTTCAAATAACCCTTATCAGTATCCAGTTTTAGTTTTTCTGAAACTGCGCCGTCAAGATTAGGAACTACACCGATTGCCAACAAAAGAGATTCAAGCTCCAGGTTTTCACTTCCCTGATCATTACCCAGTGTAAGAGAAACGCCATCTTCTCCAACTTTCACCGAGTCAACACGGGTACCCACACGGCAATCAATTCCCTGTTCAGTAAATGATTTGTGCAAAGCATCAGATATTTCACCATCCTCAACGGGCAGGACTTTGGGCAGCATTTCAATCAGCGTAACTTTTGTCCCGAAAGCATTTAAAAAATAAGCAAACTCCGCACCAATTGCACCTGCACCCATAATCGCAATACTTTTCGGCTGTTCAGTCATTGCCAGGGCTTCTCGGGAGGTCATCACTCTCTTTCCATCAACAGCGACTTCTGGCAAAGTTCTAGGCTTACAACCAGTGGAAATCATAATCCTATTTCCTTTCAGATAAGTACCTGCCTTTTCTCCTTCAGTAATTTCTACCATTCCAGCAGCGTGCACCAATCCCTTGCCCACAATGTAATCAACCTTATTTTTCTTAAATAAAAATTCAATTCCTCCACCCATTTGATCGGCAACGCTTCTCGACCTACCCATCACTTTGGAAAAATCGACTTTTATTTCTTCGCAACTGAAACCAAAAACCTCGGAATGCAGAGCAGATTGAAATGTCTCAGCACTCTTCAATAGTGCTTTGGATGGTATACAACCCCAATTTAAACAAGTCCCACCGGCTCTTTCCATCTCAACACAAACAACCTTTTTCCCAAGCTGACCTGCCCGAATTGCGGCCGCATAACCCGCTGGCCCGCCACCTATAATAATTAAATCGTAAGATATGTCAGATGTCATAAATTAAATGTTTGTTGGCAAAATTATCATACTAATGATCGAAACCAATGAGTCAACGAAACGAAAAGAAGATTCGGTTGAGCTTGAATTTTATTGGAAACTACTTTGATCTTTTCTCTACATGATCGAACAGCTCAAATCTCAAAAAAATTACCGAAAAAAGATAGCCGATTGCCTACCTCACTGCTTAACTTCAACTTCATTAAACCGAGGTAGTTTATACAGTGGGAAAGTCAGAGATAGTTATGATTTAGGCGATACCCTAATTCTAATAACCACAGACCGGCAATCTGCATTTGATCGTATTCTCGCATCAATTCCATTCAAAGGGCAGGTCTTAAATGAAACTGGAGCTTGGTGGTTTGAGCAAACAAAAAATATCATTGCAAATCATGCTCTAAGTTTTCCTGACCCGAATGTTACGATTGCAAAGAAATGCAAACCGTTCCCCATCGAGTTTGTTGTCAGAGGATTTATAACCGGGAGTTCAAGCACTTCCTTATGGACTAACTATGAACAAGGCCTTCGAGATTACTGCGGTATCACTTTTCCCGATGGAATGAAAAAGAATGATCAATTACATAAACCAGTAATTACTCCAACGACCAAGGAAGAAGAACACGACAGACCCATATCTCCAGCTAAAATAATTGCGGAGGGGTGGATGAAAAAGGAACATTGGGATTATGCCTCAGAAAAAGCTATTGAACTTTTTGAATTTGGTCAGAGGAAAGCTTCAGAAAACGGTCTTGTTTTAGTTGATACAAAATATGAAATGGGATTATCGCCTGAAGGCAAAATTACACTGATCGATGAAATACATACACCGGATTCTAGCCGGTATTGGATTCAAGAGACACTAGAAGAAAGACTTTTGAACAACCAGGAACCCGAAAACATAGATAAGGAATTTTTGAGGCTTTGGTTCAAGGAAAATTGCGATCCTTACAAAGACAAAACTTTACCACAAGCACCTCATGATTTAGTCGTAGAGCTATCAATACGCTATATATTACTCTACGAAATGATTACGGGTAAGAATTTCGAATTTCCTGATACATACGAGGATATCGAAGAAAGAATTTACAAAAACATCAAAAGTATAATTTAATTAAATTTATTTAATATTTATTGAAGTTCTGAAATCTTCTCAATAACAAAGTCAGATATCGCCTGGTGTGGTTTTACATTTTCACTAAAAGGAAGAGACTGGTAGGGGATTAGATCCCCATAGGTAATTGATAACTTTTTGCCTAATCGTGGAAAGAGCTTCCCTTTACCTAATATTTCAAATGATCCATTAATCCGTACAGGAAGTACATCACATTTAGCCTTTGAAACCAATAATCCGACACCCTTCTTAGCCTTACCCAACTTTCCATCTGGACTCCTAGTACCCTCCGGGAAAACAAGAAGAGGGTGCCCGCTGTTAAGAACAGACAGGGTGAGCTTCAAAGTCTTAAGGTCCAATTGCCCTCGGTTGACTGGAATGGCATTCAATTTATCTATCAAAAATCCTAAGGGGCCCGTAAAAAGTGAATCTCGAGCAAAATAGTGCAGATTACGATTCACACGGCAACCAAGTGCAGGGGGATCAAGAAAACTTAAATGATTCGAAGCCATTATGAATGATCCATTTTTTGGAACATTATCTATACCTGTTACCTCTAATCTATGAAAAACCTTGAGATAAAGATATGAGATTAATTGAGCGATTCTATACGTAAAAGTAATCACAAATTACTGATTAATTCAGATATTAATAAAAATACATCCTGAATAGAATTTTTTCCTGTATCTATTTTTATAGAATCAGGAGTTGCCATAAGCGGTGCATTCTTCCGACCGGAATCCAATTTATCACGCATGTTGATACTATCAGCTTGACCATCAGCCATGCGACGCTCTGTACGGACATCCTCTTCTGCGTGTAAAAAAAGCTTTAAGTCTGCATCAGGCAAGATTACAGAACCGATATCACGCCCCTCCATCACAATTCCCAAAAAGTTTTTCTTTTTAGCGAAATTTACCAATGAACGCTGATAATCAAATAGTAGAGATCTAACAGCGGGGTGAGAGGCAAATCGAGAAACATTTAGATTAATTTTCTCTGTACGAAGATCTGTGTCAGGTACTTCAACATCATTGATTACCAAACGGGATGAAAAACCTGAAATTATTGAATTTAAATTAAATTTATTTAATTCTAGAACTTCCTCTACATCAGACAATTCAAAACCATTATAAAGAAAAGAATGTGTCAACAAACGATAATGAGAACCAGTATCAACATGCATATAATTCATCTCTTTAGAAAGTAATTTTGATGTTGTTGACTTACCACTACCAGCCCCACCATCAATAGCGACTGAAATAAAGTTCGACGTTTTCATACAGTGTTAGTACGGCATAAACTCAATACTTCAAAAAATTTAGGAAACGTTTTCGCACAGCACATTGGATCTAATATTTTAATCCAAGGCGATTGATTGCCAAACAAATCAAAAGATCCTAATACAGAAAAACTCATAGCAAAACGATGATCTTCGTAGGTTTCAATGGAAATAAGATTGCTTCCAATAAATTTATTTAAATTTTCATATGGTTCAATATAAATAAAATCTTCTGCTTCCTTGACATAACTTACAATCTTCCTCAACTGAGATACCATACCTGAAACTCTGTCGGTTTCCTGATTACGAGTGTGCGCAATTCCTGAGATTTTCAATGGAGTTTTAAGAATTGGTGATAATGCGGCTAAGGTAAGAAAAGTGTCAGAAATATCATTAAAATTGAAATCTCCACCTTTGATTTTGGAATTAACTGAAGCAATAAGACCAAACTGATCCTTCTTGATAGTAACACCGCAACTAGAAATAACCTTCGCATAGTCAATATCACCCTGCAGTTGGCAATTTTGTATATTTTTTACGTGAACACTACCATTAATTGCAATAGGTAGTGATAAAAAGTAGCTGGCAGCGGTCGCATCGGGTTCTATAGCGTAAAGACCACCTTTAAGCTTGTATTTAAAATGACCAATTTGAAAAATATTATTATCTTCAACGACTCTAAACTCAGAATTTTCAGAAAATTGACTCATCATTTCTATTGTCATTTTAACGAAAGGTTTTGAAACTGTGTCTTTCATTAATTGTATTCTTGTTTCACCAGGTATGTAAGGTGAGATGATCAAAATTGCTGACAATATCTGACTGCTTAAACTCGCATCAATCTCCCAATTTTCTGTATTTAGTCCATTGGGAATAATCTTAAGGGGAAAGTGGTTCTTTTTATCAATAAAAGAAAATTTTGTACCATGAATTTTAAGTGCATCTATTAAACCTTTCATCGGCCTTTCCCTCATTGCAACTGAGCCATCGAGCAAATACTCTCCGTCATATTGTAATGCGAGAAGTGCTGTAAGAAACCTTGCAACTGTACCTGCGTTTCCGACATTTAAAATAGCTTTTTTGACGCTTAATTTCCCACCAGTTCCGTATACAAATATACTATTATTATTTTCTTTTTCTATTTTTACGCCCAATTTCTTTAGAGCGACAATCATAATATTTACATCGTCACTTTCTAGAATTCCTTTTAAATTAACCTTTCCATAATTAAGAACAGATAATATTAGTGAACGGTTTGATATACTTTTAGAACCGGGAATCTCTACATTTAACTTGGTATTATTTTGAAACGGAATGATATCAAGTGAATCTAATGTCATATTATAGACCTTTTCTGAACTCTGAACCTTTATTTAAAACAGATAGAAGTTCATCTTTATCATTTTCAATAAGGGATTTTTTTACCTGATCTATTGTTGATTCTACTTCTTCGATCGCATGGATGAGATTTTTTCTGTTCATAAAACAAATTTGCTCCCACAAACTGGGGTCTCCTTCTGCAATCCTAGTAGTATCTCTTAGTCCATTACCTGAAACTTTTATCCAATCGTTGGGTTTTGAATATAGTGTTTTCGCAAGACTCGATGAAATAAGGTGTGGCAGGTGACTGAAGTAGGCAACCGCCTCATCGTGCTCTTGTGGTGAAACTGTGATAACATCCATCTGCATTAATTGCCAAAAGTATTCTACCTGATTTTGAACCTTTTCTTCATTCGAGCAATTTGGGGTAATAACACAAGTTTTATTATCAAACAAACTGTCAGTGGCATACTTCATTCCTGATTTTTCGGAGCCGGCCATTGGGTGCGAACCAATAAAAGAACTTGTTGAATTTTTAAACACTGCTTTTGCTCTTTCGCATATATCTCCTTTTACACTTCCAACATCCGTTACTATCGTATGATCATCAAGGAAGGGTGCAATCTCATCTAAAATCCTTGGTATACTTTCTACAGGTGTACAAATTACGACTAGGTTACTCCCCACAACCGACTTTGTGATATCTTCTTCGCACACACTACACCAGTCATGCATCTTGCAATCTTCAAGTGTATCTTTCCTACGGGCCCATAACTTAACTGTTTTAGCAATGTTATGCCTTCGAATACCCATAGCTAGGGAAGCACCAAGCAGCCCTATTCCAATAACTGTTATTTGATTAAACATCTACTACAACGTCACTTATTTTGTTTGATCGATTTATCTATTCATATACAACTTATCAACTTATGGGAAGTGATTTTAAAGAGGAGAAGGTTGATAATGATAATTGGGGAAATCCACCATCGCCCCTGACTCCTGAAAATCAAAAAAAAGCGTTCAGAGCACAGTTGATACTTGGATTGGTTGGGTTAGTTGGTATTTTCCTACCCGGTGTTCTCTTTTGGTTTTTCGGAAGGTAACATACTTTATGACCAAGTCCATGAATTTAAAAAAGCGAGGCTTTGGAGGAATAGAAGTTATATTAGTCATTTTAATCCTGCTTGTTGGTTTCTTCCTGGCAATTCCAATAGTAAACACCTTTTTTAAATCACATCATACAAGTAATATTATTCATCACGAGCAAGAGCTTGAAAATTGGAATACTGGAATGGAAAAAAATCAATCTAATATTCCAGTACAAATCTTGGGAAATAAATAAAGCTCAGTAGAGCACATATTCTTCCGTGAAAGTACCCAAGAATAAATTCGTTTTACTGCTAACACTTGTTTTCGTTCTTCTTTTAATCCTTGGAGTTTTCTACACAGCAATCGTTTTAATTGGGGGTGAAAGTTTCACCGAATATTTGCAAGTAAAATGGGGTTCTTTTAAGCTGTTCTTGCTTGATAATGAAATATGGCTTTTTGTTTCTCTAGCACTACTTCCCGGGTTTGTACTGCCATGTGCACCACTTCTTTTATTGGTGGGGATATGGGGAGCAGAGTACGGAATAGTAAAGGCCTGTATTTATAGTATTTCAGCATTAACTGTGAATTTAATTTGGACCTACTGGTTTGCTTATGGTCCGGGAAATTCTTTGGTTAATAAAGTCCTGCAAAAATTTGGTCATGAAATACCAAAATTACCATCCAAGAACCTTCTTGAATGGGGTGTTATTCTAAGACTTACTCCTGGTGTGCCCTTTATTTTTTCTAATTATATACTGGGATTATTAAAAATGCCGTTTGGGAAATATCTTCTTGTTTCAGTTCCTATAATCTCGATCACTGACTGCGGTTTTATTTTTGCATCCGCAGGAATTTTTGGGGGTGGGTGGAAGTACATTTGGGCAGGAGTTTCGATTTTAATCGTTATGATTATTGGAGGTAGAGTAATAGCAGCAAAAAAAAACCGTGCAGACTAATCTTTTTGAAACCTATGAAGACTCAACTGATATCTTATCAGTTAGTCAGTTAACAAGAGAAATTAAAGGGTTGCTTGAAACCAGTTTTCCTCCTCTTTGGATTCGCGGAGAAATATCCAACCTTAGAGCCCAGCCTAGTGGGCACCGCTACTTTGTTCTTAAAGATACAACAAGCCAGGTAAAAGCTGTTTTTTTTAAAGGAGATTTTCAGAATTCAGGTTACATTCCAGTGGATGGAGACGAATGTCTAGCTTATGGAAACATAACGGTTTACGAACCAAGAGGAGACTATCAATTTAGAATTAAGCATTTAATGCAGGATGGTGCCGGGATGTTAAGATTACAATTTGACCGGCTCAAAGAAAAACTTCTAAAAGAAGGGATATTTTCAGAAGAGAACAAAACTAAACTTCCCGCATTTGTACAAAATATCGCAATTATTACATCCCCAAAAGGTGCCGCACTTCAAGATTTTTTAAGTATTTTAAAAAGAAGGGAGTGGAAGGGTAATATTTCAATCTTTCCCGCAACTGTGCAAGGGAAAGAGGCTCCAGGTGAACTATTGAAAGCGGTTCGTATTGCAGAAAAATACGGGGATTATGATCTTATTGTACTGGCAAGGGGTGGAGGTTCAATTGAAGATTTATGGGCTTTCAATGATGAGAATCTTGTTCGAGCAGTTGCAAATATTAAAATACCTATTATTTCTGCAATTGGTCATCAAACTGATTTTGTTTTAACTGATTTTGCCTCGGATTTCAGAGCAGAAACTCCGTCCGCTGCTGCCGAATGGATTACCGCTCAACATGGATCGCAATTAGAATTACTCAAAAATTTTCGCGTTCGTATCGAAGAGATACCCACGGTACGAGTTAACCAATTTGCAGATAGGCTTGATCTGCTATCCGCTCAACTAAAAGGATGTTCACCAAAATCGAGAATTGAGGTTTTTCATCAGTACCTGGACGATTTTTCTAACCGAATAAAAACTATCACATCGCATAAGTTATCTCAAAACCAACTCAAAATTGAATCTCTTATGCAAAGGCTCGAGAGTAACAGCATGCAATCAGTACTGAATCGTGGATTTTCTTTCTTTGAAAACAAGGAGGGGTGCACCATTGATAAAGCAAAAATGCTCAAACAGGGAGAGCTGGTACGGGCTGTTTTCAGAGACGGTAAAAAAACACTCGAGGTTAAGGATTAAGAAATGAAGTTAGAAACAAAAGCTCTTTCAGAATATTGAGATTCCAGTCGAAAACCCATTTCCAGGTAAAGATTTTTATCACCTGAGTAATCAGAAAAAAGTAAACATCTTTTATTTTCTTCCGTTTTTGCCTGATTCAATAATTGAAGAACCAGGTTTTTCCCAACTCCACGATTACGGTGTTCCGCAGGTACATAAACTAAATTGATCACTTTATAATTTCGTGTCTGCCTGGCAAAACCTGCCATTCCTAAGCTTCCCGAATCTTTCTTATGTAGAAAAAAAAGACTACGAGCACGCATCATTTTCTTAGCACTTGCGACAAGCTCAGTCCCACACAGCTCAGGAGAGGACTCCCTAGCAAACTGAAGTGCCCACAATCGTGCGCGGGGCCACTCTCTGTCCCCTACAATTTTTAAGGTAAAACCATGATCTCCAATATCTTTTAACCGTAGTGTTTTAGATGTAGATTTAAAAATAAGAAAATTCTTTTCCGGTTGGGATTGTCCAGAGATTGATTTCATCCAATCACGATAGAATGACAAACTGAGCAAAGCAGGCCCTGCAACGCCAAATATATCTGAGTTTTTTTTCTTTAGATAATTTAAAAGGTGATTGCAGGCTAATTTATCTCCTCTTGAAAGCATCAAGTAATTGGATGGTGTCCGAATTACAGAAAGTTTAATATTTCCAGCATGCATAACATTGGCTGCCCAATGAGTGGATGTGGTCTTTTTTTTCAATTCTTCCAATACTTCCCAAAATAAATTGTTTGAAACTTCGTTTTTGAAAAGAAAATCCTCGGATTTATTAATATATCCCGATAGGTTTTTGAAACTCTGCACTTTCATCAAATGAATGTATCAATACAAATACAAAATATTAGCCCGAAGTAAAATCCTTTAGGGCATGAGTGAAAATATGGCAAATAACGATTCAAACAGCCGATATAATCAAAGAGGGGTTTCCTCTAGCAAGGAAGAAGTTCATCAAGTCGTTGACAAGCTAGACCGGGGTTGTTTTCCGGGAGCCTTTTGTAAGGTTACTGAAGATTATCTGACTGGGAACCCCGATCTGTGTAATGTTATTCACTCAGATGGTGCGGGTACAAAGTCGATCCTCGCTTATTTATGGTATAAAGAAACAGGGGATCCAAACGTTTTTCGAGGAATTGCTCAGGACAGTATAGTAATGAACTTGGATGATTTAGCCTGTGTGGGGTTATGGAATCAAGTTGTTCTCTCCAGTACAGTAAATCGAAACGCAAGGAATTTTCCGGCTGAAGCCCTTGCTTCATTGATTGAAGGAACTGAAGAATTCATTCAAAAATTACGGGACTTGGGAATTCAAATTTCAAGCGGAGGAGGGGAAACGGCAGATGTAGGGGATTTAACCGGAACCGTTGCGGTTGATTCTTGTGCTGTGGCTATCGCTCCTAAAGACAAAATTGTGGACAATGCAAAAATTGGCCCGGGACTTTGTATTGTGGGGTTGTCATCTTTTGGACAGGCGAGTTATGAGGAAAATGAAAATAGTGGAATTGGCAGTAATGGACTTACAAGTGCCAGGCATGAAATGCTCTCACCTCATTATCGGGAGAACTATCCTGAAACTTTTGACCCTCAGACAAAAGAGGAATATCTATACTGCGGTCCATTTCGGATGACAGACGAACTTCATGATTCTAAGCTTTCCGTGGGCCAAGCACTACTTAGCCCGACAAGAACATATTTGCCGGTTGTTCAAACCATTATGGCGGAAAAGGGTTCGTCCATTCAGGGTCTTGTTCATTGTTCCGGTGGAGGACAAACTAAATGTATGCGGTTTGGCACAAGTGTTCATCACATAAAAGATAATTTATTTACCCCGCCCCCTCTTTTTAGGGAAATCCAAAAAGTTTCTGGAACCACTGACAAGGAAATGCATCAAGTTTATAATATGGGTCATCGGTTTGAGGTATACTGCCAGCCCGACGCAGTTGAAGAAATTATTTCAATTTCCAAATCATTTCATATCGAGGCTCAAGTTGTTGGAAGAACGGAAAGCAGTTCCAAAGAAGACCAGAGGAATCACCTCACAATTAAAACTGACAAGGTCCAGTTAAGCTATGGCTAAGCAAAAGGTTCGCCACTTGGAAGGTGCCCTTGAATATCTTTCCTCTAATTGGGGAACTTGTACACCAAAGGTTGCGATTATTTGTGGGTCAGGATGGGGAGGTTTAGCGGATGTTTTCGCTGGTTCCCGGAGTCTCGATTATTCTGAAGTTCCCGGTTTATCATCAACAACAATAGAAGGACATGATGGAATTTTAAGACTTTGTGAAGTAAATGATAAGCAGGTTCTTCTTTTTCAAGGTAGAAGGCATTGGTATGAAGGGGAGGGCTGGGAGCCAATTTCGTTTCCGATTCATCTTGCTCATGCCTTGGGGGTGAAAGTAATTATTCTAACCAATGCAGCTGGTGGCATTAACGAAAATTACAATGTTGGTGATCTAATGATTCTACACGATCATATTAACTTCATGGGAGGGAATCCGCTGGTTGGACCTGTCATCGATGATGCAATTCCACGCTTTCCTGATCAAACTGAAGTTTATAATTCAGAACTAAGAAAGATCGCTCGGCAAGTTGCACTCAAACAAAATCTATTAGTCCGGGAAGGGGTGTATATAGCGGTTTCCGGACCGGCCTTTGAAACCCCAGCTGAAATTAAGGCTTTCCGCACGCTCGGTGCTGATGCTGTAGGCATGTCCACCATACCTGAAGCGATGCTTTCCCACAGTTACGGAATGAAGACTTTTGCTCTATCCTGTATTAGTAATATGGCAGCAGGAATGTCTAATGAAAAACTTTCACACCAGGATGTGCAAAACGCCTCCACTCAGGCACTTCCTAAAATGCAGGCATTTGTCGCCCAATTCCTTTCGGATATTCTCTGATCATTCATCCGGTAATTTAGAATTTAAAGTAAGCAAATAATTTATTTAACCCTTATAAAACAGATTTTCGAAAATGAATCATCATGAACTCGAAGAAGGGCATGAACTAGCTCTCGACTTTACCAAGCTTAAAAAAGTGGCCGATTGCGGAGAGGACCTAGTTCCTGCCGTTGCACAGGATGCCATCACTGGTGAGGTACTAATTGTTGGCTATGCCAACCAGCTTGCTCTTGAAACTACTCTTAAGGAAGAAATGGCCACCTTTTGGAGCACCAGTCGGAACGAACTTTGGATCAAAGGAAAAACATCCGGTGATTACTTACAACTCGTTGAAGTCCGGGTGAACTGTGAGCAGAATTCCCTTCTTTACAAAGTAAAGCCAGTGGGTAAAGGAGCCTGTCACACCAAGAATCAAAATGGCTCACCGAGAAGCGGATGCTATTACCGAGCCATTGATAATAACGATAAACTTATCTTTTCTGAAAATTAAAGATTTTTGGCTTCAACTTCTTCACTCTCTTGCTCGGAAGACTTGAGAGAAGGTAATCCATATCCTGAAGCTGAAGACAGAGGCTTTTCAAATTCGACCACTCTTTTAACACTCATCTTTTTTCCACTCATTCCGATAAAGAAAATTCCACGCATTTTAGGTGAATGACCCCATCTCTGTGAAAATACTTCGGCGATTTTTCCATTACTTTGCATCATCACCTTAAGCATAATTCCCCTCCGGCCCTCTACCAAATTTGCGGGGCAAATGAAAGATTTTCCACCCTCAAGAGTTATCTTCTCCTCACCAAAGATGAGATACATTGTACTTCTTGACTGAGACACAAATTTATAACTTCCAAAAGGAATCTCAGTTTTTGAAAATGGAAGTGGGTGAATTTTCCACAAACCATTTTTCTTTTTGTTGGTAAATAATAATAAGTATTCTTTTACCCCTGTGTTCGATAGCGGTAGTTCGAATTCAGCAGCTATGTTGGTTAAGTTACTAGCAACAGTAGCATTTTCATCTTCCCATTCATTAAGTCTCTGCTTTGAGTATAGGTTTAATTTTCCATTTCCGTAATAAGCAAACTTACGGGATAGTGAGCTTGAACCAACAGAAATATCAACAATTGTTGCATTTTCCTCAGTTTCATTCCCCCAAGGGGCGTAAGAAAAGGACTCGTTTTTATACTTTTCCCAAAATACAGCAGTAAATATTGCTTTAGGTTCTTCATCTACGGCACTCCATAGAAGCTGAAAAAATGAAACTCCAGCGAATATAAGTAGACTGGGAAGAAGGCTTACATATCTTTTACTCATTGTTGTGAAAAACTAACTAAAAAGAGACATTTTACTGCCTAATTAAACATCGTTCTCATTCAACCAACGAAATTTTACAATCTTGAATTTTCTTCCAAATCTCTGATTTATTCCTTGATAAGAAATATCCTTATCAGGATTAGAAAGCGTTTCCTCAAATTTATCCTCATTTAACTTCAAGTCAGACCGCAATCCATCCGCAAACATATCGTCCGCTCCAGTATCACCGACTCCAGGAAGATCAGGACCCGCACCAACCCCATTAGTTACATCATTTCCCTCTTCATCGCGGGAATTTTTATTTAAATCCAGCCAATGTTCGTCTCCGTTCCAGATACCATCAAAATTAGCGTCCTCAAATGGCTCATGTGGTCGGTGGTGAGGTGCGTCTAGATCAGAGTTAATATAATCAGGCACTCTCTGCACCGTAAGCTCAATCCATGCTTGCGAGGAAAATGGCTGATCATTAATTGACGGGCTTTCACCCATCACACGAATGACGAAAGTATCTGAACGAACCGAAGATACGGGAGCAAGGGGAGTAAGTACATCCGCCTGCATTAACCAACCTGGTTTATTTGCTGCGGTTGCAACATTTTCCACTGCAAGTAAGTTGTCCGGAGCTTCCCCATGAATACGAGAGCCATCATAATTAATCATGTCTACCTTAAATTGAGTCATTGTCCCGGTTTTCGGGTGCTCAAAGTTACCAGAACTCATTGAAACTTTTTCTGGATTAGTACCCCATCTTTGCGGCCAAGGAATATATTGACTTAACTGGTTAGGATTTTGAGAGGATGGTAATGAGATTTGATTCTTACTGATTGCGTGTAGTCCGAACTCTGCGGAGTTAAATTTGCAGGCCTGTATAAAGTCAGAATTATGATAGGGATAAGCAAGCCTAGAAGACCCAGAACTAAATCGTGATGTTGGAACCTCAGGAATTAGTGGGTTTCCTTTTGGTTGACTCTTTAATTTGAAATCAAAAGTTCCTTGATTTATTTGAGAATCTGCGATTGCAGCCTGTATAGGCCCCCTTAGCCCAAGGGTTGAATCACGTGTTTCTTCTGGCCACTTTGTAAAATGATCATTCAAGGGATGTGGTTTAGATTCGACCAAAATCCTTCGGTTAACAAAATCTGCATAAGAAAGAAACGGGCCTCTCAATTTGATTTGCTTGACCAGTGACTTTGCTAATTCGTTTATTTCTGAATCATTTAAAGAACAAACTTTGTTCCAGGAATTCTCATCTATCTCATCAAAAAACCGGGGAAAGGGAGTCTCATTTGAAGACATACTTGATCCAGGGACCTTAATCCCTTTCAGTGCAGTTAAATGGGCAACCCATGCATTTACGGACGTCGAATTCACATTAAATGCTCCTTCTAATAAAAGATCTCCCGCTAGTGACTGATAACGTAAATCCTCATTTTTACTAAGGCCCACCTTTACTAATTGTCTCTGGTCATATTCCGTAAGCTTCCACCTTCCATTATCAACCCAATCATTACGAATATAAGGAACTAATCTTGGATTTCTGAAGGGCAAGAATCTTTGACCGGGCTCAATATTGTTTGGAATAGTTGTGTAATTATCGCCTTCGTGCCCAGTTAGAAAATAACCGTCAAATAATGTGTAATTGGCATAATAGCTATGATCAAAAGTAATATTCTGGTGATCATTCGCAGCATTTTCATCGCGAATGGCACCATTTCCTGTATTCCATCTATTTTCGTCCCAAGGAAAAAGTCTTATAGGTACATATCTTCCTCCAGGTAATGGATAAGAGAAATTAAATTCACTAACTAAAGCCTGAATGTTAGGTGAGCCATCCACTTCCATTTTTACGGAATTAAACCTTGTCCACATTTTGTGGCGCCCGACTTGGGGGGATGCATATGAATTTCCTAATATGTAAGCCGGACCATGAGCGAAATTATTAAGATTCGCATGCTTAAATTGAGCGATCGAAAGAAGTGGGGAACGCGGAAGATCGAACAAAACAGCAGTGTCAGCGAAAGACATAGATGAACCAATCTGGGTTTGATCATGAAAAAAACCAGTACTATTTTTCACGCCTGCTTTGGGAACAATCGGAGAATCCAAAAAAACTGTTTCAAAGCCTGAACCATGCATCTGAGTAGATGTAAAATGAACATCTGGATCTAGGTCTTCGAAAAGAGTAGGTTTAGAGTAGAAATGAAACCTATTACCAGTGCTTCTACAATAAGTTCGATGCTGACCACCTTTCCCGCCATAATGACTTCCCTGAAAAGTTTCAACTTTCCAATTATCACCATAACCGTCCTGCATACTATCAACCAAAGCCCTCGGATTATGCTGATTTAGCAATACAGAAGTAATACCGTCTGGACTGCCTGGTAATTTCCACCTAATCCGAAACCCATTTCCATGTAACATGTCACCCGGGTGAGAATCTATGGAATTCAATAATGAATCTGCTTGAGAAAAATCCAGTTCGCCACTCCGTATTTGTAAATCATCAAATCCTTTATTGATCTTTTTCAAAATATTTAAATTTACAAAGCTAGTATTCCTTGGGTCATTTCCATACATGGTAATTCCCTGTGGCTTAAGGAATAATGAGGCACCGTCACGAACACCTGTACGATAATTAAAATTTTCTCGGGATGCAGAGTCAACGCCACGGTATCCGTTTAGATCAAAGAATACTGTTAAGGGCTCGGTTGGGGTCTGCGTATATTCTGTTTTACAGATCAAAGCACTGGCAAACCCTTCATCCCCCTTAGCCAGATTGACGGTTATAAATTTCTTGGAATTTGTGTCACCCAATTCTTCCCATGGCCAGGTAATATCGCTGGAAATTACGAAATGTGCTTTTTCTCCCGCATCAAGTTGTAAATCACTTATTCTTAGCAAAAGAACTCTCTCTGCTGGCTGAGAAGTTGGGTCATTATGAACTTTTTGATTATTACTTCGAAAAAAATTATATCTAGGTAATGTTCCAGAAGTACCCCATGGTGGAGGATCTGGAGGAAAGCCTGTGTAATCTTCGTATCCGGGTCCAAATCTAAAACTACCAAAGGTGTTTCGACTTTGGGGGTGGGAAGTATTTTTCATATTGAAACCATTCCAGTAAAGATTGCTTCGTGTAAAAATGTCTATTCTATTTGGCCTAGGTGGTCCACCACCACCTCCTCCTCCTCCTTTAATTGCATCTTTAGGAATTCTGGGGATATCCATAGAAGGTTCCCCTGGATCCCTACGCCCATTCCCATTTAAATCTAAAAATCGTGGAAATCCAGGCGGAACGAGTTGTGTGGGTAAAGTAGTTTGAGTAGTCGTAGCGTTAAATGGAATATAAGGAGAATGCAGACTGGTCCCTATGGGGGTAGGATTGTGCTCGTACCATTTTAAAAATAAGTCCCATTCTTTTGGATTAAAAGCGGTTGCCCAAAGATTTAAGGGTATTTCAACATACACATCTTTTAGGTTGATCGGTACATTATATGGGTTCCAAAACGCCAAGGAAGGATACATGGCAAGAGCAAGTTTATTATCGCCAGTCCAATTCGGAAGAGTAGAAAATTTGAACTCAACTAATGTTGGTACAAGAGAGTGGTTAGTTGGCTCAGGACGCATGGTTGGTTCAAAAAATAGGTTTATATAATCCTCCAAACCACGGGGCTTTAATTCTCCATTGGGTCTTTGGGGTGGGGACAGGAAAGGAAATATTGCATGAGGGTCACCAGTAATCCTCGGGAAATTATCGGGTACTATTTCGTCATCAGATAAATTTGCCGAGGAGCTCAAACTCTTCCATTTATTATGAAAATCTTTAAGTACATCCCACCTTGGTCCAGCCAAAACGAAATTCTTATCATCTATAGAGGGACCCATTGCTCCCCCTCCCTGATCCCGCCACTCATTTTCTTTTGCACCGGGTAATAAAGAAATTGTCTTAAAGTAACGATTTATCCTGTCTTGGTATAAAAAGCCCTTGAAATCATCATCCCATGATTCCTGTGAACTGGGAGGAAGCGAAAAGGCACTACTTAAGTCCCTCTTCAAGCCACCGGTTTTTACATCGGACAGAACACCAAAGGAATCTGTTGTCAGGCCATGGTAATGAGCAGCCATACTGTCTGATTTCTCGCTTGGACCTCCAGAGATATCATCGATCTCAGCAAACATACCAAGGGCTAGAATATTTTGTCTTTCATCTTCTATCGAAGAGGCAAAACTTATTCCATACCCTGTCTCCAAATTTGGCTCCGTTGCGACGGTAAGATCATCCCAAATTTCCTCTCCCTTGTTAGGATTAACTAAATTTGTCTTCGTTTTAACTCCCTCATCTCCTACCCAATAAGCATATGCACTTTCACTAGGCTTTATTCCACTCCCGTTATCAAACATCATTAATCTGGTTTTCCGCACTTTTACAGGTTCACCGGCGAGATGATTTTTCCAATTCTGCGGGTTATCGGAGTCGTAGGAATCTTTGAGCAGTGGTTTCTTTAATATCCAAACAGTTTCATCCGGATATTGTTCATCCTCAGGGTCAGGCAGCTCAACCAAAGGGTGATGGTATTGAGGGTCATAAGAATCACTATTTCTATTTGAAAGGGTGTCCTGAACAACTAATTGGTAGTCAGCCCACGCATTTTCATCCTGACCATAAGACATGCCGTTATCTGTAAAAGCTCTTT
Organism: Opitutia bacterium; assembly: GCA_018675995.1. Lineage (GTDB taxonomy): Bacteria > Verrucomicrobiota > Verrucomicrobiia > Opitutales > Seribacteraceae > Seribacter. The sequence continues at coordinate 19,802 of JABGWZ010000261.1, forward strand.
CATCCTGAGGAATACCATCAGGGATTTCGATATAATCTGATCTAGCGGCAAATGTACCACTCCCTTCCATAACTGCTAACTTTTGCTCATAACCCTCATTTCCACTTACTAACCAAGCTGATTCGATCGCGGGATGTGGGTCATATTCAGAATCCGGTTGGGTGTTTGTTGGTATACTACCCCCAGTCTCGTAATTCTCAGGAAAAGGAAGTGTGCCTGGGTTATCTCCACCCCTGCTTTTGGCACGATGTTTCCATACTCCTGTCCAATACCGTTGCCCGAAGGGCAGTTTATTAAATCGATTATCTTCGTTTAAATCTATGCCATCAGCAGGGGTAACACTTGAGCTGTAATTTTGGTTCAGGTATATATCACTTGATTCAACCCGCTCATCTAGAATATCAGCGGTTGCGGATATTCTAGTGTCCGGTCCAAGATGTTTTTGAATTTCACCGATCGCAATCATCATCCCCATCTTAGCATTTGCCTGGGCAAGAACTTTTTGCTTTCTAAGCTCGGTCAGGTTTAAATCTGTGCCAACCAAGCTGACAAGTGAAACAACTAATAAGAAAACCAAACTCATAAGAGAAAGAGCCAAAACTAAGGCAAATCCCCGCTTAGACTTAGCTGTCCGGGATTTTAATGGGCTAGGTTTCTTCAACATAGGGCTATTACTAAATGGAGCCCTATTTACTCCAATTTGCAACTTAAAAAAGCTGCTATCCGTTTAACGGGCTGGAATAGCAAGTATATCCGCATCAGACGGCCAATATTTTTCCACCTCTTCAACAGGAGGAATTTCTCTTGGGCGAACGACCCGAAAGCCCACAAAAATTGCATCCGTATGATACCATACGCTTTTAGGAATTTGAGGGTCTTGTTGTTTCCAGGCTTCCTCTGAGCCCATCCTAGACGCACTGCGATGACTGACTGCACCATCATCCCAAGAACCACCTTTTACGATCCTAGGATATAGCGTGTTAGGTGAAACAAGGGGATTGCTGGTGACCCCCTTGGGTGCCTGTGCTGCTGGAGGGACAAACTGGTCAAGCACCCACTCCCATACATTCCCGTGCATATCATAGAGACCAAATGGGTTGGGTGATTTTTGACCTACTTTTTGATACTTAAATCTGCTGTTTCCCAGGTGCCATGAATGGTTGGATAGTTCCTCTGCATCATCCCCAAAACTGTAGGCGGTTTCTGTACCTGCCTTGCAGGCAAATTCCCACTCTGCTTCAGTTGGCAATCGATAAAACTTACCGGTCCGAGCACTCAACCACATGCAATACATTTTTGCAGATAACTGGGTCATACAAATTGCAGGGTGTCCGCTCTTTCCCATGCCAAAAGTCATGTCAGTGTATGGAGCAGTAGGCTTGGTTACCGCATCGGACAGACTATCAGCTTTGGTTTCCTCGACTTTATTATATTCCCTGTTGTCTTTATCCAAATTAATCATCCAAAGCTCATATTCGTCCCAAGTTATTTCATATTTACCCATCCAGAAATCCGATACTTTCACCTTGTGACTGAGTAATTCATTTTTTCCACGCTTTTCATCATTAGCAGGACTACCCATTTTAAAAACACCACCTTTAATCGGCATCATTTCAAAATTTAAGTCAGATGTGACAATTTCCTGCCTGTAACCAACGAAATCATCCTGTACCTGACCAGCCTTGAATCCAAGTTCCTTGTACAAATCCTTGGGCATTGCACCCAAGACAGTAAAGTTTTTCTTTTTGGGGGAAAGGATAGCAGACTCTGGCCAATCTGCACCTTCTTCTATCCAGCGGCGAAGCATGAAAAGATCTGTGTCAGCCAAAGGATCATTACCTTCTGGGGGCATAAACATTTCATCATCTTGAGGTAGTGTACAAAGTACCCATAAATCACTGTCCAAAGGTTCGCCAGGAACAATTACATGTTCAGATGCAAACGCATGTTCAAATGTATCCAAACGTAAGTCTCCCTTCACCTTGCCATCGTAGTGACATGCCACGCAGTTTTGTTCCAAAATAGGTTGTACATGTTCAACAAAAACAACCTCCTTGGGAAGCCTCTTACGGGGCTCTAAGACCACATCCTCGGGCCAATCTGCATCCGCCAAAATCCAATCTTCAAGAATTTTCTTTTCCTCATCACGAAGAGGGTAGTCTTTCTCTTCATGCTCATAGGGGGGCATGACTAGTTCATCATCAAGGGGTAGGGTAGTGGTCCAATAAATCGAGCTATCGTCCGGCTTGCCGGGAACAATTACATCTTCACCGCCAAATGCTGCAGCCCTCGTATCCAATCTTACCTTTCCCTTGGCATTATCTTCGCGGTGGCAACTTACGCAATTGTGCTCAAGAATTGGCTTAACATCACGAATAAAATCGGGGTTTGCACCGGCACCCGATAAAATAAAAAAGTAAAGGCAGTAAATAAAAGAAATCGATGGAAATATTTTCATATTGGTTCTAATAGTCATATTATAACAAATTCTCCCCTTTATCCCAAAATTTATCAGATAAGAAAAGATTATTCAGATATTAATATGTAAGATTATGCGTGCCAACCTAACAATTTTTATAATTTTATTTTTTAAGATTATTCCAATGACTTCGGAATGCTCCAATGATCATTCAGCTTACCACAAATTTTCTGATTCATGCATGGGCACGACATTTACATTGCTCATCGATCACGACAATATCGAGGAAGCCAAAAAAGGAGCCTTATTAGCTTTCAAGGAAGCACATCGCCTAAATCTGGTATTCAGTGACTACGAGAGCGAGAGCGAATTATCAAAATTATCTAAGAATTCAGGATCAGAAAAATTCCACCCTATCTCATTTGAGCTTATGTCAGTCCTTGCTGCCAGTCAGAAACTTTCGGAAGAAACAAATGGCTGTTTTGATATAACTATCGGGCCTTACTCAAGGCTTTGGAGAATTGCCCGGTTTCGAAAATCCCTGCCATCGAATGAGAAACTTTCGTTCGCAAAAAATCGGGTTAATTATAACAATCTTGTTCTCGACTTGGAAAAAAATCGGGCAAAACTTACACAGCATGACATGATTTTGGATCTTGGCGGTATTGCAAAAGGCTACACCGCGGATCATATGCTTAAAATACTAAAATTAAATAATCTTAATCGAGTTTTAATCGATGCAGGGGGAGACTTGCTAATCGGAGATGCTCCAATTGGAAGAAAGGGTTGGAGGATTAAAATTGGAGGAAAAACCCACCCCGATCTTCCGATTCTTACACTTTCAAACATCGCAGCTGCGACTTCAGGAGATGTGGAACAGTTTGTTACAATTGGCGGAAAAACATACTCACACCTAATCGATCCATTAACTGGCGTCGGTCTAACCAGCAGAATGCAAGTTACAATACTCACTCACTCCGCAATGGAAGCAGATGCACTGGCATCTGCGAGCTTAGTAATGGGAAAAGAACCAGGTATCAAATTTCTAAAAAATAAAGATTTATTCAACGCTTTCTTTGTCGAGGTAAGTGATAAGGAATCATTGCAGCTGAATGCTATTTTCCCATTTGAAAATAATTGATCTTGTCAGATTCAAAGATAATCGACATGCTTAACCCTTAAATCATTAATACCCATGTCTAGAATTTGTGCAATTACAGGAAAACGCCCAAAAGTTGGCGGTAAAATTATTCATAAAGGTGTAAGCAAGAAAGCCGGTGGCATTGGCTTACAACTTGTTAAGAACAATAAAAGGACATTTCGTCCAAATGTTCAGCGTATTCGCGTGAAACTCCCAAGCGGTCAGGTTAAAAGAATGTGGGTATCCGCCAAGGCAATTAAGGCGGGTAAGATCATTAAAGGGTAAAGCCTTTACCCAGAGGTATTCGCTAAAACCTCATTCCACGGTCCAATGATCGAGGATATCAAATTTTTAAACCGTGAAACAGGTTCGGTTGAAACTGAGCAAGTTTATGGAGAAAATTGGCTTAAAATTATATACGGATCTCCACTTGGTCGGATTCCCCTTTGGGTTGCAATTAAGCGTGGCTGGTTCTCGAAATGGTATGGCAGGAAAATGGATTTACCGGAAAGTCGGGGCAAAATTACTCCTTTCATTTCAAAATATAAATTAGATAAAAAGGAATTCCTTAAGGATCCATCTGAGCATAATTCATTTAACGATTTCTTTTCCAGAAAACTCATTGCACAAGCAAGGCCGATCAACTCCTCGGCCGACACTGTAGTTTTTCCAGCAGATGGTCGACACCTAGGTATTCAAAATCTATCTAAAAATACGAGAATTTTTACTAAAGGTCAGAAATTTAATCTTCCTGCTCTATTTAGATCTACCGAGCTTGCAAAACCATTTACAGATGGCTCCGCTGTCATAAGTAGGCTCTGCCCAGTAGACTACCATCGATTCCATTTTCCAATATCTGGCAACCCTACGATTCCTGAACTCATAAACGGTTCACTATTTTCTGTTAACCCAATCGCATTAAGAAAGAAAATTTCCATTTTTTGGGAAAACAAACGATATTTGTCTTTTATTGAAGAAACTCCGGTAGGAAGAGTTGCAATTTTCTTGATTGGAGCCACTTGTGTTGGAAGTGTAAAATTCTCAGTAAAATTCCAGGAGCCAATTCAAAAAGGAGATGAATTAGGCTACTTTTTATTTGGCGGCTCATGCGTTATAACACTTTTTGAAAAAGGAGCTGTAACTCTTGCTGATGACCTTCTAGAATCATCCGATAATGGGTTGGAGCTATATGCAAAAATGGGAGACCCCATGTGTAAAAAGATTAAAAAAATTTAGGTTCTCTCTTCTTGCCTTCAGAGAAATTCAAAACTAACTTTTAGTTTATGTCCCACCCCTTTAAAAAAAGTACTGACTCTGGATTCACAGTTCTTGAGCTTCTTGTCGCAGTTTCAGTTACAGCCCTTCTGGCTGGGATGCTACTTAATATAACTTCACAGGTTGTAAGCACACAAACCCAAGCATCAGCAGATCTTGAGACAAATCAGGTTGCCCAATTTATTTTGGACCGCATCCAAGAGGATTTACACTGTGCAGTTTACAGAAACGACGGAAATGTTTGGATGGTTGCCAATATTCTTGAAGATACGACTAACAGCGATAACTGGATTGATGATGATGTTGTGGCTGCAAAGCCTAAAAAAGAATCTCTTCGTATTGTACCTGAAGATTGGACAGATGGACCAAATGATCTAATTGCTGAAGCAAATAATCAATTATCATTAATTGATTCACGATTTGGGATGGCTGGTACTTTTTTTCGGTTTATCACTCTGGCACCGGAAATTGACCCCGATGTTTCCAACACTGGTGGTGGACGTGCAGTTTCATATCAAATTATCAGACATGGAGTGACTAAAGCTGAAACCTCGAGATCAAGATACCAGCTTTTCAGATCAGATGTGACTACAAAAGAAACTTTTATGGCAGGTTACAACCTACATCCTGAATATGGAAAATACCTAAAAAATACTGCAAATGGAAGTCGTGAAATTGGAAATCTTGTAAATCCAATATTCACAGACGCAGAGGGAGATAAATCAATGGCTTTTTCTCTTGCGTCCAATGTTATCGATTTTGGAATCAGGGCTTATTATTTTCAGGAAAATGCGGAGGGAGACAAAAATCTCATACAAATATTTCCTGATGTTAACTCATCTCATGGTGGAGGTTTACCCCCTTACCAATTTATGGCAACCAGTAATATCGGATATATCAAAGAATCTAAAAAACCTTATAGGTACAGTAAATTTCCTGAAGTAATTGATGTCATGTTAAGAATTTTATCCAGTGAAGGGGCATCCGCTATTACGGCGTTTGAAGAGGGACTAATTCCTACTCCAAATGGATTCACCCCAGAATCATACTGGTGGAATATAGCTGAAAAAAACTCAGAGGTGTATGTGCGAAGGATTCGAGTTTTCCCAAGCGGAATTTAATCTGAGCATATACTATGCAAACCCCTTTTGCTTTCGGTACTTAAGAGGTGTGACCTTCATTTGCCTACGAAAATGTTGAGTGAATGAACTTTGGTCATAAAAGCCGTTTTCCTTAGCTATTGCAACTAGCTTCTTGCTCGTTGTCAAAAGGTCATCGCATGCAGCTTCAATTCTGGTTCGAGTAATAAACTGCATAGGTGCGATTCCAAACAACTCGATAAAT
>JABGWZ010000262.1 GCA_018675995.1 Opitutia bacterium
AAATTTATCGGGCCAACCAAAGCGCTTAACCGGGATGGTGATGTCATTTCTTTCCAATTCTTCAAGAATGGCGGACCCAAATCCTCCCATTAAAACATTATCTTCCATAGTTATGATACTGTCATGAGATTTGCTATGTTGCAGCAAGGTGTTCGAATCTATGGGCTTAATGAAGCGTGCGTTAACCACAGTTATTTCAATGCCGTATTTTTTCTTAAATTGATTTGCAATTGAAAGTGCAATTTGAACAAAGTCCCCTATGGCCCAGATTGCACAAAGGGAGCCTTTTCTTAGAACCTCTGCCTTACCGACTTCCAAAGGAATTGGGGTTTTTTTTCTCTCCACACCTACTCCTTCCCCCCGAGGATAGCGAATAAAAGCAGGACAGTTTGATTCGATTCCTGTGGTCATCATGTCCTGTAATTCGTCTTCGTCCTTGGGTTGCATAACAATTCCGTTCGGTATACAGCGAAGGTATGAAAGATCGAATAATCCATGATGAGTTGGTCCGTCGTTGGGTGACAACCCCGCTCGGTCAAGGCAAAAGGTAACCGCTAAGTTTTGAAGGCAGACATCATGTATAATAGGGTCATAAGCCCGTTGTAAGAAAGTCGAGTAGATCGCACATACCGGAAGTTTGCCACCTGTTGCCATACCCGCCGCCAACAAAACAGCATGCTCTTCTGCAATACCCACATCAAAAAAACGCTCCGGAATTGCCTTGTAAAGTGCATCCAGTCCTGTCCCGCTTGGCATTGCGGCAGTTATTCCGACGATATTTTCATTTCGAGAAGCCAAACTTGATAGACATTCCCCAAATACATCCTGATACTTTGGTGGGGATGTAGGGGAGGAGGGTTTGCTTTGCCCTGTTAGTTTGTCAAATGGCCCGGAGCCATGCCATTTTTCAGGCTCTTCCAAAGCAACCGGAAAGCCTTTCCCTTTTTGAGTGAGTAAGTGGAGCACGATCGGTTCATCTGAAGTCTTGGCAAATTCAAAAAAGCGGACTAATGACTGCACATCGTGACCATCAATTGGACCAAGGTATCGAATTCCCAGTTTTTCAAAGATACTAGAGGGTGCAATTAATTCCTTAGTGTCACGCTTCGCCTTAGAAAGAAACTTCATTAGTGAAGGACCACCAGGTACTTGGGTGAGGAAACTTTCGGCGTCTTTGTGTAAACGTGTATACGCTGGGTTAGTAATCAATTCATTAAAGTACTTGGATAGAGCACCCACATTTTTAGCGATCGACCATTCGTTATCGTTAAGTACCAGGATAAATCTCTTGGTTGAACTGGCAATATTGTTAAGAGCTTCCAGGGTAATGCCGCAGGTGAATGCAGCATCCCCAGCCACCGCAATCACATGCTCATCTGTTTTATCAAGGTCACGGGCAATGCAGCGACCAAGTGCGGCAGAAAGAGCAGTGCCCGCATGCCCGGCACCAAATGCATCGTGACTGCTCTCCTCGCGGGAAAGGAATCCACTTAATCCATCCGTTTGACGAATTTTTTCAAAGCGCTCATCATTTCGGCCAGTAAGGAGTTTATGTACATAACCCTGATGGGAAACATCCCAGAAAAAAGAATCACTAGGTGTGTCAAATGCAAGATGCATTGCAACGGTTAATTCGACCACTCCAAGATTGGGACCAACATGGCCACCGTTTTTAGAAGTTGCGTCTATAATACGATTGCGAATTTCTTTGCAGAGAATTTGAATCTGTTCGTTATCCAGTTTCTTTAAATCATCTGGTCCAGTTATTGTATTTAAAATTTCAGATTTATTTTCCATCACGCCAAATCATCAAAGTCTTTCTCAATTAATCCTCCGTTCTTTTCCTGTACTTCTTTAATTTTCATTTCTGCAGCTTCGATTTTCCCCCTGCAAAAATTAAGCATTTTTAGACCGTTTTGGTAGTTCTTAACCAATGAATCAAGGGGTGCTTCCCCCGATTCCATTCGTTGAATGATTTCTTCAAGATTGGTAAGTGCCTGTTCGAACGATAACTCCGCTTCATCGTCGGACTGTTTTTCAGATATTCCCATAAAATATAAGGATAGATAATATAGTATTTCCCAGTAATCGCAATTCAAATAGAAAAGCACGACGAGTTTATACTCTTTTGGCTTTGAGGGAGACTATTGTAGTTTTGAATTTTTTAATATGATGTGTGTAAAGCTAAATTGTATTATTTTCGTGCTCTGCGGTCGACAATGCGAATTTCAGTGGATAGTCTAATTGGAATGACTGAATTGCAGACGATAATAGTTGTGTTGGCAGTGAGCCAATTTTTATTTGAGTATTTCCTCAAGATTTTAAACGAGAAGCATGTAGCTAGTTTGATTGAGAATCAACCGGTTGGTTCTAAGTCATTAATGGATGATGAGACTTGGGTAAAAGCGAGTAATTATTCGTTGAGTAAGAGTCGATTTTCAAGAATGCAGGAGATTTTTGGTTTAGTGGTTTTCTTTCCGGTCTTTCTTTATGTTTTTCCAAAAGTATTTGAGGTCTGGCCTGTGACTAAGGTTGATTCAGTTTGGTGGGCGGCTTTTGTGGCCACAGCACTTTTGAATGTACTACAGATTCCAGGGTTGTTTTTTGATTGGTATAACCAGTTTACTCTGGAGGGAAAATTTGGTTTTAATAAATCGACTAAAAAACTTTGGATTGTTGATAAAATCAAGGGTATGTTTTTAGGATTTGGATTGTCCTACCTTTTGCTCGCCCTTTTGATTTGGATGTATCGAACAGTATCGGGAGCTTCTCCCCAGTATTGGTGGGTTGCTGCATTTGTGGTGTTTTTTGGTATTCAATTATTAATGATGGTTTTGTATCCGAAGTTAATTCTTCCCCTCTTTAATAAACTGACCCCTTTGGAAGATGGAGAGTTAAAGGATCGCCTTATGGCGTTATCTTATAAGACCGGATTTAAGGCAAATACCATCGAGGTTATTGATGGGAGTAAGCGTTCGGGTCACTCAAATGCGTATTTTACCGGTTTTGGAAGATTTCGAAGAATTGTATTGTATGATACATTGATCAATCAGATGTCGATTGAAGAGATTGAGGCTGTTCTTGCACATGAAGTCGGTCATTATAAAATGGGGCATATTCCCAAGCGACTAATTATGTCATTTGTTATGGGATTAGGGGTTTTTGGACTCATGGGTTATCTGTTACAAAGCGATTGGTTTTACAGTGGTCTGAGATTGGATGTATCGTTGGTTTCATCTTTGAGCCCATTAATTATTGGACTTTCTATGACATTGGGCTTTTTCACCTACTGGTTAACACCTGTGAGTAATTTATTTTCGAGGAAGCACGAATTTGAGGCTGATGATTTTGCCAAAAAAGCAGTCGGTAGAGCGGAACCTTTAATTTCAGCTCTTAGAAAATTGTATGTTGAGAATTTGTCTCACCCTCTGCCTCACCCTTTGATGGCAGGTTTCCACTATTCACATCCCACCTTACTCGAGAGGGAAGGGGCAATGCGGAAAAGTTAGACCGGTTTCAGTTTTGGTTTTCCGAGCTTCCGGCAAAGAATTGAATGTGTGGTTAATCCAAGTGTTACACCCGCCAAATTCATGATCAGATCGCCAGCTGAAGGGAATCGGTCGGGTATGAAAGCCTGAGCCAATTCATTGGTAATTCCGTACAATGTAGCAATGTAGAAGGCCTTATTTTTTAAAGCGGAAATCAAGGTGTTCACAGGTCCGAAATACCACGACCACAACCAGGCAAGGCCAAAAAAAAGTGGCAGATGACTGAGATCTTGGAGCCAAAAAGGGTAGCCGAAAAGTTCCTCAGAAAAGCGAACAAAAAGTTCATTTGCATCAAGACTCCTAAGGCTGTTTGGCTTAGGAAATCCGGTAAGGATTTGCAGGAATAATGTGTATCCCAAAGGGAGAAGGATCCATAAGCTTTTATTTGGTCGATTGCTCCAAAAGTAGAAAATTGTATTCACTTGTGATTTGAAAAGATTGCTAGCAGGAAAAAATTATGTAATTAGGATATCTTTGATTTTTAATTTTAACAACTAGAACTTTTACACGATGCCAATCTACGAATTTATGAGTAGAGATACGGGTAAGATTTACTCTTTCTTTGCCCACTCGCCATCCTATGCTGAAAAAACTCCGAACTGCCCAGATGGAAAACAATACAAGATGGAAAAAGTGATGTCAGGGTTTTCGATTACCGGTAAAAGAGAGGAGCAACCGCAATCATCGGGTGTTGGTGAAACCGATGATCCCAACGATCCCTTCGCAGGGATGGATCCAAATCAGGCGGAAAAAGTGATGAAGGAGCTAGAGGGTGCGATGGGTGGTATGGATGAGGATAACCCTGACCCTAAACAAATGGGGCAACTTATGCGTAAAATGTGTGAGATGACCGGAGAGTCAATGGATGAACCTATGGAGGAGGTCGTGCGTAAACTCGAGGAGGGTACGGACCCGGATGAATTAGAGGATAGAATGGGTGATTTTATCGGAGACGAAGAACCGGGAGGAGATTCAAATAGCGAACAGGATGACCCAACAGAATCTGTTAAATCCCGCCTGAAAAGAATGATGAGGAAAAAAATGGTGCGTGATCCTGAACTTTATGAATTTTCGGAATATATTAAAAAATGAGATTTAGTATTTCTAGAATTGTTCTAATCGCATGGTTTATCTTCTTGGTATCCTGTGGCAAGGATGAATCCGAAATAATTCCTACAAAATGGGAGGGGCAAGAGGTTGAGTTTCAGAAGGACTTTACAACTCAGAAGGATGGAAATGAAACCCTGATTTTGCATCAAAAAAGTAAAGAACCGTTTGAAGGTAAAATTGAAAGGAATGGAACCGCTTACAGCACCGTTCAAAATTTTGAAGAAGGAAAGTTAAATGGTAAAAGTGTTAAAAAGTCCAAGGACGGCTCTTGGGTAGAAGCTAATTATAAAAATGGGAAATTGAATGGAGACCTAATATTTTTTAGCAAAGAAGGAAAAAAACGATCTGTTCTTAAGTATAGGAATGGTGTTTTGATCAAGTAGTAAGCTTTTGCGGAACCTTAATTCTTCCGAGTTTTAATAAGAGCTCGGGTAGCTCGCTTTGCCCGTTTTACACTTTGAGATGGCTTATCTTCTTCGTAATCTTCTAATGGTATATAAAGATAAAAAGTCGTACCTTTTCCCACCTCGGATGCAAACCCTATTAATCCACTGTGATCTTCAACGAAAATTTTTGTATTATAAAGACCAAAGCCCGACCCACTACCAGAAGTTTTTGTCGTCACAAATGGCTCAAAAAGACTTTGGCGAAGATCATTCGGTATACCCTTCCCGTTATCGGTTAAAGACAATTCAGCTCCAACCGCAGGGGCACATTTCTTTTCTCCAACAGCCCCCCTCATTATAGGCTGTCCCTTTTTAACTTTACGGAGGCTAATTTTAATTTTTCCCTTCCGTTCAATTGCATCTTTGGCATTGATCACCAAGTTCAGAATAACTTGTCGAAAACCTGTCTCCTCAATGAAGGCGGGCATAGATTCATTTTCGAAATCTGTGGTTATCTTTGCACTTCTTGGGATAATAATATCTACGAGGTCCATTTGGTCTTTAAGGAGGAGTCTGAGGTCATGGACGGTCCTAGAAGCGGGTTTCTCTCTGTGCAGGTCGATGATCCGACGAACTAACTTTTGTGCCTGCATAGCACTTTTCTTGATCTGTCCCATGCCCTTAACCATGGGATCGTCTTTCTCCATCATTCCGTGGTAAAGTTCGCTTATTGAGTAAATGCCTGCCATGAGGTTGCTGAAATCGTGCACCAATCCATTGGTTAGTGTGGCAAGACCTTCACGCCAAACAGAACTTGATAGCCGGTGTTCAGCAATTGCCTGCCTGGTAATATCAACGAAAACACCATCGTAGCCTAATAGTTTATTTGTAGCAGTAATAATTGGGGTTCTGACATCAAGTAAGTAAATAATCTGATCGGAGGGTGGAATTGATATCCGATATGTAAAGCTAAAGGTTTCGCGAATTTTTCCGTTGGTATTTAATTCCTTGTGAAAGTGCTCTCGGTCTTTTTCAAAAATCTTGCTAAGAAATAATCCGCCGTCTCGGGCAAGTTCAGTATGTTCAGTTGGGAATAACTTCTTAATACCCCTGGAGAGGTAACTGAATGTCATGTCAGGTCTTTGTGTGAAAAAGATACCTGGGAAGTTGCTAATGTAATCCGATAGTCGACTTTCTGCCTTTTGTAGACGAATAAGGGTATTTGCCAATGCACGCGGGTCATTCATTAAATCCCCCATAAATGCTTTTTTTAAAGAATCGTGAGGAGCAAGAGCAGGAGAAAGGGAAATGACTGAGTTGTGCTTGTAGGAAATGTTTTGAAAGTGTATCCCAATGGAGGACTGATGAGTGTCAGCGGATAATGGAAAAAAAGATTCGAAATCTTTTACGTAGAAATTTTTTGGGAGCATAAATTCCCAACTATTCTGTAATGAGAGAAAAAAAGACCGAAAGTTTAGCCCAATTAAATCGTATGATGCTTTCCCGACCCAAGAGGCAAAAGCTTCGGATA
>JABGWZ010000263.1 GCA_018675995.1 Opitutia bacterium
ATCGGCGAAAAAGGTGAATGACTTGAAGGAAGAAACCAGCCCCAGTCGGGTGGCCTTCAGGTTGGAAACGGGTGACCTAGTTGTGGATGTGAAGAAATTAAATCGGGAATCCTCTTTCACTATCGAATCTGAACTTGGTGTTGCCGGTATTCGCGGTACCCAGTTTGGATTGTCCGCAAATTCCGATTCTGCTGAACTGGCGGTACTGGAAGGAAGGGTTGGATTTTTGGATGCGAATCAAAAAGCCAAAAGTTTGGCAACTGCACAAAAGATTGCAGGTTCTGCGAATGGAGCGGGCGAAGTAGATGCCTTGCCGGAATCTGAAAAATTGGAATTAGCCAAAGCGGTTGCCGATTCTCAGGAATCGGCATCGGACTATGACCTGACTCGCTTGGCAAATACGGTTGGAGGTTTTGCACCGAAGCCGAATTACATCGTTAAGTCTGCCCTTAATATGGAACTGATTTGGTGTCCGCCAGGGAGTTTTATTATGGGACCAGACGGTAACGATTCTCCCGCTCATCCGGTACTTTTAACCCAAGGTTTTTATTTGGGGAAATATGAAGTAACACAGGCAGAATACGAAAAAATTATGGGTGTAAATCCAGTAACTCAAGATAAGGGTGCAAAATTACCAGTAACAGGTATTGGATGGAGGAACGCATTGTCATTTTGTGAAAGCCTTTCAAACAAGGAAAGAGTGCCAAGGGGATGGAAGTTTACTTTACCATCTGAAGCACAATGGGAATATGCCTGTCGGGCAGGGACGACTACGAGTTATTCTTGGGGGAATTCTTTTGATGCAAGATTGGCAAGTTCCCAGGTAACCAATGTGGGTGTAGTCGAGGTTGGTTCTTTCCCGCCCAATCCATGGGGATTCTTCGAGATGCATGGAAATGTAAGTGAGTTTACATTCGACTGGTATCATCCATATCCAAGTGGACTAGTTATAGATCCAATAGTTGATAAGATTGGAGCATTGCAAATCCGGAGAGGCGGAAATTATAATACTCCTAGTATTAATACTAGTTCATCTAATCGTAATAAACCAGACACAGGAGCAAAACATCAAAGACTCGGCTTCCGCCTCTGCCTCGCCCCTGCTCGCTAACCCCCAACATGAGCCTCCGCACATCTTGGTATTAACGCTTCTTTCATCATGTACAACTGTTGAAAAACCTAATTCAATGGAACTTCAAGCTTTTCAAAGACAAGAGTTTGCAACTAGTAAGAATGTTGCATTCGGCTCAGTTGTTTCAGTTTTACAGGATCTTGGTTATATAATAAGTACTGCGAATAAAGACACTGGTCTAATTACAGCCGGGAGTCCTATAACGACTGTCGTATTTTTTGGTAGTCATATGTCCAATACCAAAGTGAATGCTTTCGTCGAATCATTCGCACCTAAGAGAACTGCTATTCGCTTAACATTCGTAGAAGTAAAAGAAAGTCCTTCTGGTTACGGAATGAAATCTAAAGTAGATAAACCGAATTATGATAAGTTAATTTACCAAAATGCATTCGAAAAAATTGGTGAGGCAATTTTCATTAGAGAAAAAGCTTTAGAACAAAATTAAAGACACACCTCACCACTCCGGCCTCGCCCCCTCGCCATCATAATCCTTAGCAAGCCCCATTGCCTTAAGCATATCAGCAAGCGATTCACCATCGATCCACACCTCGCTAACAATGCGAAAATACTTCCCTCGTTGAGGATTCCGTAATTCTATCTTACTTGCTCCTTTGAGAGCCTTTTCGGTCACTTGTTGGGCTTGCATTGCTAGTTCTTTAACCTCATCTGTTGTCCCACGCATCTCTGGTGTATCCACTCCGAATAAACGAATGGATAGGTCATCTCCGAACAATGGATGCATGTTGGGTAAATCAATCTTGAAAGTGTCTCCATCGTACACGCTCACGACTTGATCAGGTGACAGAATAAACAGGCTCTCATTGCTTGATACAGATGTAGCTGCTTCTCCTTCATCACCCGGCATCAAGTTTATCAAGCCAACGATTGATAGTCCAATCAGCAAAAGAAATATGAACACACAGAAGCTTACAATTGCTAGCCTGGCTTTGCGTATCTTCTTCTTTTTCTTCTTTGGCTTTTGTTGCCTAACTGGTTTGGTTGCAGTTGCAGGTTTAGGAATAATGCCAGGTACTTGAGATAGCTTGATCCAGTTTGCACCATCATTGCATGCAAAATCGTTACCCGAAAAACTACCTGACTTCAGGTGTTGACGGACTTGATCTAAAGGATAAGGGCCGTAGGCTTTGCCGTTTTTATGAATGTGTATCTGCATGGGCTAGTAACCACAACTTGGAATGATGTGGATTAGACAATTCTTTAACCTGTTTTTTGAAGAGTAGAAATATGATAAGACTTTGTTTTAAATTAATATGGTTACATCTTTTTGTATTTCAAATATTTGGCATAAATTTTGTCCATTCTTTTTAAATTAATCTTAGTTTATATTCATTACGCACTTACTTTTTGAGATTTCACAAAAATTGTGAATAAATCAGAATTTGGGATAGTCCTTCGGCAACAGGGTTTAAAACCATGGCGACATAGTTATTTTAAGCTTGTGTATAAGTGCGGTCATTCAACTCGCTTGATGCAATTTCTATTTCGTTCATTCTTATTATTTTCATGTTTAATAAGTACAGCCCTCACAATATTGATTTTTAGTCAGTGGTGATTGTTTAGGAATCTTGAATTAAACCAGTAAATGAATGGGTTTAATAGTTTTTATTAATCAAAATATGTTAAATCATTTTATTATAAAAAACTTTAGACTTTTTTAATATCTAGTGAGTTTTGGCACGATCAATGCCAACCCCTTGTTAAACACTAACCAAAGGAAATTAAATGCCAAAAATAAAATCATATAACGATTCTTCAAGCGATACACCCAGTCTACTCATCAGCCTGCTTGTTGTAACTGTGGCAACGGTTGCCACAGTTGCACTGCTAGGAATTTACTCACTATAATTTATTTGCAGGTTTGAAAGTAAATTAAAACCATAATCCGAGAAGCAATCGGGATTTTAAAACCTTCGCTTGCCAGATGCTTGTGAAAAGTCTAAACCCTTCGCACTTATGAGTTCATTTTCATTAAGTTCGGAGAAAATTAGAAATCTCGCAATCATTGCCCATGTTGACCACGGTAAAACCACCTTGGTTGATCAAATGCTCAGGCAGTCAGGATCTTTTCGTGACAATCAGGTTATTGAGGAGAGAGCCATGGATTCAATGGATCAGGAGAAGGAGCGGGGTATCACCATCAAGGCGAAAAATACTTCGGTCCAATGGAACGAATACCTGATTAACATTGTTGACACTCCTGGGCACGCCGATTTCGGGGGAGAGGTTGAACGTGTGATGAAAATGGTTGATGGTGTAATGCTAGTGGTTGATGCTTACGAAGGTCCTCAGGCTCAAACCCGTTTTGTTTTGCAAAAAGCATTAGCCGCAGGATTAAATCCAGTTGTATTTATTAACAAGATTGATCGTCCAAATGCCCGTCCAAAAGAGATGCAGGACTTAGTCCTTGAACTCTTTCTTGAGCTCGAGGCTAGTGATGAACAGTTCAATGCACCTTTCCTTTTTGGTAGTGCAAAAGATGGATATGCAATGAATAACTTAGAGGATGAGCCATCTGGAATGACTCCTTTATTTGAGGTGCTTGCTCAAAAAATCCCCGCCCCTATTATAGAAGACGGTGATGACTTTAAGATGCTTGTCTCAAATGTTGACTGGTCTGATTATGTTGGAAGAATTGCTGTGGGTAAGGTTATTTCAGGGAGTGCTAAAATCGGAGATTCTGTTTGGAGATTAAGGGAAGGGCATAGCCCCGAGAGATCAAAAGTTTCGAAGATATTTGAGTATTCCGCTTTGGCTACAAATGATTCTGCTGAGGGTGTGGCAGGAAATATAATCGGGTTGTCTGGATTTGAGGAGGTTGATATCGGAGAAACGCTGGCTAGTAATCAGGATGTTGATTTACTGCCTTTCGTTGAGATTGATCCTCCTACGGTCATGATGTCCTTTTCAGTGAACGATGGTCCAATGGCGGGAAGGGAAGGGGATCGGGTGACCTCTAGAGAGATTCGCGACCGGTTAATTCGTGAAGCAAGAACCAATATTTCAATCAAACTCGAAGATATGGATGGTTCGTCTGGTTTTAAAGTGAATGCCCGGGGGGCAATGCAAGTTGCAGTTGTGGTTGAAGAAATGAGGAGAGAAGGCTTTGAGGTTTTAGTTAGTCGACCAACCGTAATTAAACAGATGATTGATGGCCGTTCTCATGAACCTTATGAAACTGTTTACCTGGAGGTACAGGATGATGCCGTGGGTGGGTGTATGCAGTCCCTGGCTAATCGAAAAGGCCAGGTTGATTCGATGTCTCCCAATAAGGGACGTACAACAATCGAGGCTACAATTCCAACCAGGGGGCTAATTGGGTTCGAGTTTGAACTTTTAAATTTAACTAGCGGTGAGGGAATTATGTCACACCTATTTAAGGAATATCGACCCGATTCCGGAGATATTCGTACCAGAAGGACGGGTACACTTGTTTCGATGGAAAAAGGTGAGTCCAATACTTATGCACTCCGCAATATTGAAACGCGTGGGAAATTATTTGTCGGGGCAGGGGAAGAAGTATACGAAGGTATGATCGTAGGAGAAAACCCAAGAACGGAGGACTTGCCGGTTAACCCTACCAAGGCAAAGCATGTCACCAATCACCGTGCAGCAGGGAGTGATAAGACTGAGGCATTGACACCAGCAATTAAATTTTCTTTGGAACGTGCAATTGAGTATATCGCACCTGATGAACTCGTTGAGGTTACTCCAAAGAATATCCGTTTGCGAAAGAGAATTTTGGATTTTAATACAAGAAAGAGAGAATCCAAGAAACAAAGTTCGTAAAGACCGTTTGTTAATTTGGTAGGTGGTGAGAAATTTATTTGCTGTTTTGTTTTTATCGGTGTTATACGGATGCGGGGCAGGAAGTATTTACAATGCATCCTATTACTCAGAAACTGAAATTGGAGATAATGTTTTCCGTGTTACTTTCCAGGGGGGAAGGGCACCCATGACTGGTGATTTGTGTCTGTTACGTTGTGCTGAAGTTACCTTGTCCGCCGGGAAAAAGTATTTTGAAGTGGTTGATTCTGAATCAGGGAATTCGTTTAATAGTTTTCCTTCTTCCTATCCCTTTAACCGTGGACAAATAAATGATGATCCATTTGTGAATGATATTGCCTTTGTTACTAAAACTATCCGGGTAATGGATAAGGAACCGGCAACCGGTTTTGGTTATGAAGCGAATCTGATTAAAATTTCCATAAGTAAGAAATATGAGATAAACAAATAACTTATGATTCTTGTTTTTATTTCTTTTCTTTTATCTCTTAGTTGACCCAACCAACAAAACCTATTTGCTGTACTTCTTATGAATCAACCTACTGAAATTCGAATCCCTGATTTTTTCCGAAATGGAATAATTATTTGGGTTGTTGTTATCGTTGCACTCCTAGCGGGCTTACTCACTTCTATCTACACTGTGCAGGCTGAGTCACAAGGGGTCGTTCTTAGGTTTGGCAAGTATTTAAAAACAGTTGAGCCTGGCTTACGCTTCAAAATACCTTTTGGAATAGAGCAGGTCTATGTTTTACCTGTTCGTAGGCAATTAAAACAGGAATATGGATTTAGCACACCAGGTGCGACAAACCCTAATCAATTTCTTGATCGTCGTGGCCGTGAAATTGAAAAGAGTATGATGACCGGAGATTTGAATGCCGCTATGGTTGAGTGGATTGTACAGTACAGAATTAATGATCCAAGATTGTATCTGTTCAAGGTACACGATCCGGAGGGTACTCTCAGGTATATTTCTGAATCTGTTATGCGGACCGTCGTTGGGGATCGCACAGTTGATGAAGTTATAACGATTGGCCGGCAAGAAATTGAAGAAGAAGCAAGGGCGAGGCTGGAAGCTGCTGTTAAAAAATATGAATTAGGTATCGGAATTGATCAAATTCAACTTCAAAATGTTAATCCACCACCACCTGTTCAGGCATCTTTCAATGAAGTAAATCAAGCACAGCAGGAACGTGAAAGAATGATCAATGAAGCAAATGGAGAATATAATAAAGAAATACCCCGATCACGTGGTGTGGCTGATCAGAAAATTCAGGCTGCTGAAGGATATGCCTTAAAAAGAGTAAACGAGGCATTGGGTGATGTTTCTCGTTTTAATTCCCGCTTTAAAGAGTTTCAAAAAGCACCTGAGATAACCCGGTCAAGGCTTTACCTTGAATCGATGAAGCAGGTCGTCCCTCAAATGGGAAGGAAAATAATTATGGATGAAGATGCGTCGCAGATACTACCGCTCCTACAGTTGCAGGCGGGTAATAAAGGAGGGTTGTCACAATGAAGGCTCAACTCGCTTTAATCCCTATTATACTGCTCCTGTGGGCAGGTTATGTATGCTCCTATGTGGTGGAAGAAACAGATCAAGTAATCATCACTCAATTCGGTAAACCGGTCGGTGAACCGGTAACGGAAGCTGGCCTTTACTTTAAATTACCTTTTATTCAGGAAATTAATCGTATAGAGAAGCGCTTTTTACCTTGGGACGGTCCATCCAATGAAATGTCTACCAAAGATAAAACCTACTTAATTATCGATACATTTGCTCGTTGGAGAATAAGCGACCCAATGCAATATTTTTTACGTTTGCGAGACGAGAGAAGTGCGCTCTCCCGTCTGGATGATATTCTTGGCAGTGAGACCAGGAATGCAGTAGCAAAGCATGAGCTAATTGAAATTGTGCGTACCACAAAAGACCGTAAAGCGAAAACGGATGAATCTCTGGTTCAGGGTATTGGTAAGGTTGGTATGCTTTATCCAATTAAAATTGGCCGTGAGAAAGTGGAGCAACAAATTTTCGAAAATGCTGCGGCTAAACTAGAGGGCTTTGGAATTGAGTTACTTGATGTCCGGTTCAAAAGAATCAATTACAATGAAACCGTTCGTCGCAGGATTTACGAGCGGATGGTAAGTGAGCGTAACCAAATTGCAGACCGTTTCCGTTCTGAAGGAGCAGGAGAAGCTGCCAAAATAATGGGTAAGAAGGAAAAAGATCTACAGGAGATTGAATCGGAGGCTTATAAAACTGTGCAACAGATTTATGGTCAAGCTGATGCAAATGCCTCGGCAATCTATGCTGAAGCTTACAGTCAAAGCTCAGATGCTGCAGACTTTTATACTTTTATTAAAACACTTGAGACTTATGATGAAATTTTAAAATCAGATATCTCTTTAATTCTGTCTACCAATTCATCTCTCTTTAAATTACTCAAATCCTCTTCCACGGTTGACCCCTAAGCTAAAGCCACAGGTTTAATTGAATTAGTGTAGTGGATGGTACGTAGCAATTGGGGTTGTGACTTTCCGACTATGAAGTTTAGGAAAAGGCTTTTTTTAGTCCGGTTACGACTAGGCAAACGGCACCGATAATTAAAAGGTAAGTTGCAAGCGATGTAGCATCGCTTTCTTTTGTTGTTGGAGTCGGTGACATACTTTCATTTGTGACCTTTGAAATTTCAGTGGTTTGTGAAATACTTTTTTCGAAGGTTTGATTAGACGATTTATTGTTTATTTTATCAATCTCGGTCAGTTGTCGGGTCCCGGCAATTCGTCTGTTAATTTCAAAGAATGCTTTTTCCCGAAGAAAACGATCGGAATTTTTTTTAAAATAGGGATCTAATTGAATTGTTGATTTTACAATTTGATCATCCTCGGTTCCCCAAATTTGTTCATTTGTTGCAAATGATAAAAAGTATCGAAGCGTATCATTTTGATCATTCAATATGTCTTCAACATACAACAAGTTATCTGTGGTGTTTTCTTTTTGAATGAAATAATTAAAGATATGAGTGGGCAAGTTATCTTTTCTAAAGCAAAGATAGCTTAACTTTAATTTTTCATCAGTTTGTTTTTGCTCTCCTGTAAACCCCGCATCAGGGACATTTGAGTTTGCATTTAAAATGCATGAAAATCCTGAAATGAAACAAATGAAAATCCGAATGAATATTGGATGCTGGGGAACCATCCTTAATTTAACTTAATTCTGCTGGAACTGGTTGATTTGTATTTTTGGAAAATTTCTGCCTTAAGGAGGCGATCAACGAATGAAGAGTTTTCCTACTCGATTGGTTAAAGCCAATTATTAAAAAGAGTGCTGATATCATAATGTATGTGGAAGGTTCTGGTACTGCAGAGTAGGTAAGATAAAAATCACCTGATCCATCATACCACACTCCCCAACTTCCCACGCCTGGACCGTAATAATAATCAAAACTGTCTGTGTACAGGTCGAAGTAGCTACTTGCATCTCCTGCATCTTGAAGTGCACCTGAAATTCCTCCTGGATCACTACCAGATGAGCTTTGTAAGAAGTGAAAGCCATTTCCATCCGAATAATTATTACCTGCGTTGGAAAAATTGTTAAATCGGCCCGCTGCTCCATTTGAGTTTTGAACAGCTAAAATATTTACACCAATTTTTTGTCCACTTTCAAAATTAATAGAATTATATTTGAGAACATCATAAGCACTTCCATTATTCGTACCGGGTGAGAAATCGGCAATTTCCCAATCATAAATGGTTCCCCCGTTGAGAGCTAGATTTGTAACGGTAAGACTACCAACTGCTTCAGCACCTGAGGATCGTTCATCATCGGCAGCAGACAGCTGCTGTCTTGAGGTATTATTGGTCATGCTACTAGAAAGTCCAAGTCCGGGAGAAACAAAATCAATCTCTCCGTTTGCATTTCCGAAAGTCGCACTATTAACAATACCATCGCCACCAAGCATTGATTTAGTTGTTCCTACTCCAGTTATATTTCCTGTAAAATTAGTAACGGCGGAGCTAAGGTCAATTTTACCTTGAGTAATCGTAGTGGTTCCCCCCACTCCAGGGGTATTATTAGCATTAATTGTTAGCAAACCCTCACCAATTTTATTTAGGGTTTTACCATCGTACAAAAGCGGTTCTGTGATTGTTAATGTCGAACCTTCTGCAACTTCGAAGTCTGCATTTGCTGATAGGGTTAATGTGCCACTACCACTGGCTTCTATTGTGATATCTCCTTCCTCGACAGTTAAGCCTCCTAAAGTTGCATTATTCAAGTTTGCGGTTATTGAAGAAATTCCTGTTGCATCACTTCCGGCAGAAAATATAGCTGTATTCCCATTTGACCATGTACCATTAGAACCACTCCCATCAGCATTAGAATTCCAATTACTGTCATCCCAATCCCCCGATGCAGTTACGCCAGTCGATGCACCAGTACTTCCATCGTGTCTGTCCCAATATTGATTGGCAGAGAAGAGGTTACGACCTAAAATAGTTAAAAACAGTAACAAGAATGTTAGCCGTAGAAATTGAATGTTTCCAAATGAAACCATATGGCCTGTTTTTATTCGAATTAAGGGATTAGAGATTATTTTTAGTGTAAGATTTAATATTCCTAATTAGACATTAACTCATGTGCGATAAAAAATACATTAAATTACGAAAAAAAATCAATGAATTTTAACTTAAGTAAATTGGAGTTAAAGATTTTTTAAGAATTGAAGTGTAATTTTTTGAAAAAAATAACATTATATTCGAAGTTGTTTGAAGCTTTAAAACAATTTTCATACTTAAAATAATGGCTTGGTATATAATAAAAATCGTTCTTACTGCTGTCGTAATTGTGGTAGTCTCTGAAATTTCCAAGAGATTACCATTATTGGGAAGTTTAATTGCATCACTACCATTGATTTCTGTTTTGGGTATGATTTGGATTTACCAAGAAACAAAGGACAATCAAAAATTAATATCCCATGCAGAGGGTACATTTTGGTATGTGCTTCCATCTTTACCCATGTTTCTAGTCATGCCCTGGATGATGAAAAAAGGAATTTCTTTTTATTTGTCCCTTGGGGCTGGAATTTTACTAACGGTCATTCTTTATGTAATCATGACAAAATTACTGTCCCGGTTTGGTCTGAACATTTAGTTGTTTAATCGAACCACTCGTCTTTTTCATCAAAGGCAGGAATGGGTACATTGATCAAAGTAAGGTTGCCAATTGCACGGTGCCGGCAACCGGGTTTGATCATAACGGATATACCTTGTTGTAGTTTAATTTTATTGTTATCGAGTTCCAAAATCCCCTCGCCCTCCAAAACATAATAAATTTCGGTCATTTTTTTGTGGTAATGTATTCGGCTGTTTTCGGAAATAGTAACGATGTGGAAAGAAGCGATTTGTTCAGGATCGTCGAGAAACGCCCGTTTTGTTTCACCACACGGGCAAGGTTGCGCTGGGATTGCAGAAAAATCTGCAACTTTGTAGTTCTTTTCTTCGTTCATATACTTTAAATATATAATGACTACTTGGTGAGCGAATGGAAATAATGTGAAAGAAGATAATTTGTTATGGGTATTGCTGTTCTTTGGAGGAGTTTTTGGTGGAATAGCAGTTCTTTTGAGTGCATGGGGGGCGCATGGTTTAGAGGATTTGTTTATTTCATCTCCTCGTGATCGTTTTTCTTTTAATTATGCGACCAACTTCCAATTGTTTCATTCTCTCTTTCTTGTATCGCTGGTGTTTTTTATGATTTCTAGTGGAATCCGTTCGATTTTGCTTCTGTTATCTTCTCTACTTTTAATACTCGGAATTCTTCTTTTTTCATTCCCAATTTATGCTCGAATTATTTGGGGATATTCAGAACTTTCTTGGTTAACTCCGATTGGTGGAATATGTTTTTTTGTCGCTTGGAGCTTGATTCCTGTTCTTTCCATTTCCAAAATCATTACCAATCGCCAAACTCGATCAAAATCAGAATTATGAACAAATTACTTTTAGCGTTTTTATGGCTGTTTACTCTTGCCATTGCTTACTGGTACGGATTGACCCAGAAAATGGAAAGCGATCGTTTATCTGTAAATCGATCCGAAGTGACTAATCTGAGCAAGACGGCAGTAAAACCGATCACTCGAGTGCCGGGCACCCTCTCAAAAATAGGAAAGTCTTCTGTTTCCAGTGAGGATACAGTTCAGGTGAACAACATTACTCCCAATCAAGAAGTTGAGATCGAATCACGAGATTCGATTGTTGATCGACTGGCATCCGGAAACCCCGTGGTTCGGATGCAGGCATTTGCAGAACTACTTAAAAACCCGACCGAGGATAATATTGCCAGTGCTATCGAAGCATATGACAAGCTTCCCGAAGGACCAAGCCGTTTCAGCGAATTGAGACTCCTTACATTTAGCTGGGCACAGGTTAATCCACAGGGAGCAATGAAATGGGTGAAAAGTTTGGATGGTTTTGAGCAGCGGATCGGGACCAGTTCAATTATGGACTCATGGGCTAGAAATAATTCAGATGAGGCAATTGCTTGGGCAAAAGAGAATTTTGACGGAGGGGAGGGGAGTGAAAATCCTTACTTTGTGGGAATAATAAGTGGAATGGCGGAGAATAATCTGGTTGGTGCCACGGATTTAATGTCTGAATTACCCTATGGTCGGGTTCGGGGTCGTGCCGCATCTATTTTATTTGAGCAGACTTGGAAAAAGGGGGAGGATGTTTCCATGCACTGGGCGGAAAACTTGCCGGAAGGATCGTTGCAAAATTTCGCATACCGAGAAATTGGGGAAAAGATTGCCCGCGAGGACCTCGGGCGTGCAGTCGAGTGGGTTGATAATATGGAGGAGTCACAGGTAAAGACTGCCGTGAGTGAAGATGTGGCTGAGATTTGGGCCCGTAAAAATCCTGTCGATGCTGCCCAGTGGGTTGCGAATATGCCTGAAGGTGAGGCACGTTCGGAAAGTATGGAAGAGGTGGTCAGTCAATGGGCCCGAAAAGATCCAACCGCTACTGCGGAGTGGCTAAACCAATTTCCATCTGGTGAACTCATGGATGAACCGATCCAGCGTTTCGTTCGCGAGGTGGTTCGTGAGGACCCAGAAATCGCCATGACTTGGGCGGAAGCCATCGTGGATGAGGAGCGCAAGGAGCGTACCGTTACCGAGGTTAAAAAAGTGGCCGAACGGCTTGCGCAGAAAAAGGAGGCTCAGGCAAATGCGGAACTTCAGCAAAATTCAAACCCGAGAGAGGGTGGTGGTCGTCCAAGAGGTGGTCCTCCTGGTTCTTCTCCTAGATGAGTTTATTTCTTCGCTAATTTTTTTGGTAATAATTTAAGTTCCTGAAAAACTAGTATAATGATTAACTATAAAATAAGTTTGTTTCTACTCTTATTTTTTGGCTATTCGGTCTTGGCAAAGATTGACTTTAATCGTCAAATTCGTCCGATCCTCTCCGAGTATTGCTTTGCCTGTCATGGACTAGACGATCCTCAGGGTGGTCTGCGTTTGGATTTTGCTGAGTTTGCCTACAAAGGTGGAAAGTCGGGGTTTCCTGCCGTTGCACCCGGTGACTTGGATGAAAGTGAAATTCTTCATCGGGTGGTCTCTACCGATGAGGACGACCGCATGCCTCCCAAAGGTGATCCTTTGAAGCCCAAACAAATCGAGGTTCTCCGGGAATGGATATCCTCGGGTGCCAAGTATGCGAAACATTGGGCTTATGTCATTCCCGATAGACCTACGTTGCCCAAAGTTGAAAAAAAGAATTTTGTAAAGACGCCGATTGATCATTTTATTCTCTCAAAACTGGAAGAAAAGGGATTGAAGCCTAGTCAGCCTGAGAAAAAGGAAAAATGGATCCGACGGGTAAGCCTCGGTTTAACTGGTTTGCCCCCCACAATCGAAGAGTTCGAAGAATTCATGCAGGACGATTCTTCAAAAGCGAGAGAGAAAGTAGTGGATCGCTTGCTCGCATCTCCCCGTTATGGAGAGCATTGGGCACGCCAGTGGCTTGATCTTGCAAGGTATGCTGATTCCAATGGTTTTCAGGCGGATCAGCTGAGGGACAGCTGGGCATTTCGTGACTGGGTGATCAATGCCATTAATCAGGATATGCCTTTCGACCAGTTTACTATCGAGCAGATTGCCGGGGACTTGCTACCCAATGCAAATATCGATCAAAAAATTGCCACCGGATTTCACCGTACGCCTACCTGTAATGTGGAAGCCGGTGTTCACCCAGAAGAGAACCGTGTAAACCAAGTCTTTGATCGGGTAAATGCCACGGGTACCACCTGGTTGGGTACGACGATGGAATGTGCCCAGTGTCATAGTCATAAATACGATCCCTTCTCGCAGGAGGAATATTTTAAAATGTTTGCTTTCTTCAACAACACACCTCTTGAAGTGGAAAATAAGAGCGGCAAGGGAGTATCCTTTGATTTTTGGGGACCCAAGATGGAACTTTCTCTTTCTCCAGAAAAGCAAAAGCAGCGGGATTCGTTGAATAATATGCTCAATGCTCAAAATGTGGAACTTGCCACTCTTGAAAAAGAAGCTAATCGGAAATACAAGGAGTGGACTCCGCAAAAATTGGAAGTAACGAAAGATAAAGAACCCGAATGGCAGGTGCTCACTCCTACGAAGGCCGTTTCGGATGGTGTGGAGAACTTGCGGATTGTTAAGGATGGCAGTCTGTTGGCGGAAGGAAAATCCGGTGACAAATCAACCTACCAAATCGAAGTGTCCGTACCCGCGGGTACCTGGAAATCATTTCAAATGGAAACCATGCTCCATAAATCCATGAAACAAAATGGACCGGGGCGAAACACCACTAATGCCAATCCCAATTTCGTGCTAACCGAAATGACCATAAAAGTGGAGGGTTCATCCAAACCATTGGATTTTGGCAGGGTGTTGGCAGATTTTAATCAGGGGGGATTTTTGCCCCAAAACTTATTCGATGGAAATTTGGATTCCCGTAATGGATGGGCAATCGCTCCGGAATTTGGAAAAGCCCATTGGGTACAGGCGGAATTTGCTGAACCATTGGAATTGGTTAAGGATTCCAAATTACTCGTCGAAATGAAACATCTTTATGGCGGAGGGCGCAATGTTGGCCGTCCACGCTTCTCTCTTTCCAAAGAAGGAGTAAAGAAGGGTGAAGCGGAGAACAAAAGACTGCATGAACTTTTAGCCAAGGAAAAGCGGAACGGTAAGGAAGAGAAAGAATTACGAGCGATCTTTGATCAGGGAAATCCAAAACTTTTGGCCATTCGAAAGAAAGTCGAAGATCTTGAAAAATCCTTAAAAAAAGTTACTCCACCTACCACACTGGTGATGGTGGAAATGGACGAGAAACGGGAAACCCATGTTATGGCCCGTGGAAGTTATTTATCCCCTAAGCAAAAGGTGGAAGCGGATGTTCCACAGGTGCTTAATGACTGGAAACCGAAATGGCCGAAGAACCGTCTTGGATTGGCCAAGTGGTTGGTTGATCCTGAAAACCCACTTACTGCGAGGGTAATTGTTAATCGTTGGTGGGGCCAGTTCTTTGGTTCTGGTATCGTTTCCACGGAAGAAGATTTTGGATCCCAGAGCGAACCACCCACACATCCGGAATTACTCGACTGGCTGGCAGTTGAATTTATGCAAAGTGGATGGTCCATGAAACACATTCACAAACTGATCGCCTTAAGCAGTACTTATGGACAAAGTTCTCGGATAACCACTGCCATGTTGGAGCGCGATGCCAATAACCGATTTTTCCTTCGTGGCCCACGCTTTCGTATGACTGCGGAAATGATCCGGGATAATGGCCTGCAAATTGCCGGTCTGTTGAGTGGTGAAATGGGTGGCCCTCCCGTCTATCCTCCCCAGCCGGATGGCTTGTGGAGACAGACCGGGCGTAATGAACCCAAGTACATAGCTGCTGAAACGGAGGACCGTTTTCGCCGGGGAATTTATGTCATTTGGAGAAGAGCTGCACCCTATGCCAGTTTTGTAAATTTTGATGGTCCTGATCGTTCCGCCTGTCACCCAAAGCGTAGCCGTACAAATACACCTTTGCAGGCACTCACTTTATTGAATGACCAGGCTTATGTTGAGATGGCCCTCGGCTTTGCAGTATCG
>JABGWZ010000264.1 GCA_018675995.1 Opitutia bacterium
AAATGCTTTATCGCAAGATTTAAAGTTAACGATCTATAGGGGCGGAAAAATTCATGAACAAGATTATTCCGACGGCGCTCCCAAAAGCGCACTCAAGGTTACAGGTAAAACAGATAAAACCGGAACCGAAGTTATGTTTGTTCCCTCGGTAACCACATTTACAAATATTCTTTTTGAGTATGAACGCCACCAGAGGAATAAGTAAAGGTTCTCTCTTTTGACCATGTCTTGCCTGCCACTGGCACGGGCTCCCGCTTTTGAGTGAAGATAAGGTGCCCATCTTCTAAGGTAATATTTTCTTTTTTATAAATGCAATCGACCGCCTCGTTTTGAAGATTTTTCTTATTTATCCCTAACCCCCAGATTTTTTGGTTAAGTTCAGCCCCGGAAAACTCATCTCCAAAAACAAACTTCGCCCCCGGAGGACCTTCAAATACGGCATTATCACTCCCGCATAAAGACACCGCCTCCACCGCCCAGAAAATAGCAATGCAATGTATAGTTTTAAGAAATTTGAAGTCTATGCATGGCAAAGGAATCATAACAGTAATAATTTTAGTAAGATTGTTTTATATTTTTGTGTAAAATATAATATTTGCAACCCCGTGGTCAATCTACCACATACGATAAATAAAAACTAAACTCTCGATAAAATTGTCTGTAAATGCCAGTTATCGCTTTGGTTTTAAAATTTACCCATTGGGTTTTGAATTATTTATAAAAATCCTAAAATTTTAAATTATTTTACACTAAATGCGTCAGATTCATTACTTTTTAGTTATCATAAACAATTAATGATGAAAAAAAATAGGGTAGATCGTTCAATGTATTTACGGATGCTCGCAAAAGGCGAGCCCATCATTCGTGCCTATTTAAGGTCTCTTGTACAGGATTATCATGATCATTCTGAAATCATGCAAAATGTTTTTATTACCACTTGGGATAAATTTTCAAAGTTTGAAGGTGAACAAGAAGACTTTTGTAAATGGGCCTGCGTAATTGCCCGATTCGAAGCGTTAAAGCATAGGCAAACGAAAGCAAGAGACCGTTTGGTCCTTAGTGAAGAACTTATATCCAAGATCGCGGACGAAGGTATACAAGAGCATCAAAAAACGAGCCAGTGGGTGGTAAAACTTGAACATTGCCTCAAGGAACTTTCTGCCCCCAACCAAGATTTAATCAAACAAGCCTACTCGAACGAACAACAGATCAAGAAGCTGGCCACTGACCGGGGAACCACACCCGACGCCCTTTACCAAAAACTTAGGCGTATCCGTAAAGCCCTTGCCAAGTGCATGGATATACCCCCTGCCCCCTCATTCTCCATCTAACCTGCCCAACCCGATGAACGACTCCGATCACGAACTAATTCAACTTTACCTAGATGGAAACTTACCTGACCACAAATGGAAGGAATTTTCGCAACGGCTCGAACGATCAACCGATATGCGCCGGGAATTTCGTAAACTCTCGGTTCTAGACGAAAACTTGCGTGACCAAAACCTTGGTTTTCCCAACCTTGCCGAGAGAGAACAAAATACAACAACACCTACATACCTTCCATGGTTAGTTGCTGCTGCTTGCTTGGTCCTCACATTTATTTCCTGGTCAACACCGACCCAGAGCTTTCCCGCGAGCAAGAGTCCGGCAACCGAACAAGTTCCGCTCGCTTCAGTTTTGGAACCAGCACCACCCATCGCCAAATTGATCGATTTCTACGATTTACAATTTCAAGATACCACCAAATCGCCAGAGGATATTCTCTTCGATCTAGGAAAGTACGAAATTGTGCGTGGTCAACTTCACCTCAGGTTTGACGATTCTGTGGAATTATTATTCAGCGGACCAGGATCTTTCGAAATCATCAACCCGAAACTTGTCAGCGTAACCCAGGGCAATGTTCGAACCATCATTCTCAATGATAAGGGTAAGGAATTCACTATTCTTTCTCCTACCTCAAAATACATCGACTGGGGCACCGAATTCTCTCTTAATATTTCCCCAAGCGGAGAAGATTTTGTCAATGTTCATGAGGGTGCAATCGAAGTACAGTCCCTGAATACCAAAAACATGTCCAAAATGCTTACCCGCTTTTCGAAGGTTACTGATAGTCCTGAATTTACTCCAGTACTCATTGATAAAAATTTGGAAAACATCATGCCTGGCGAGATG
>JABGWZ010000115.1 GCA_018675995.1 Opitutia bacterium
CTCTTCTCTTCTTCTACATCCTTCAGGTTTTGATGAGCTTGAGTGGCAGGGACTAAATCCAGTTTTGTAATTCCAGTCTTCGGGGTTAACTCCGATAAACTTTTCCTGAAGTCCGCTTATTGCGGACTTCAGTGTTTTTAGTCCCCAAGCGGGGTGCATAAGCTTAGAATTTAAATCAAGTAAAGGCAGTAAAACGAAATCTCGTTCGAGTATACCTGGGTGAGGAAGGCTAAGCTCTTTTGTTTCAATGATTTGATCACCGTACAAAAGCAAATCAATATCGATAACACGGGGACCATTTGCTCGAATAACTTTTTTGCCCAAGGTTTCTTCAACTTCCTGTAATTTTAGCAGGAGTTCTTGGGGAGACAGTTTTGTGTTGATTTTGACTGCAGCATTAATGAAAGAAGGTTGATCAGGAAATCCGAATGGGGCTGATTTGTAGAGGCGGGATACCTTTTTTATTTTTGCGAAATTAGCTACAATACCAAGGGCTTTTTCGAAAGTGTCCTTGGGGTTTCCCAAATTTGCACCTAGCCCAAGGTATGCATCAGCGTTCAACTTCCACCCGTATTTCTTTTAATCCCAATTTTTTAGTATAGCGGGGCTTATCGACAGAAAGCCGGACTTTATCAACTGGGAAGGTTTCTTTAATTCTTGTGGCCAACAGGTGGGCAAATTTCTCCAAGGTCTTCCCGTCATAAGATGTGGAGAAATCTCTTATTTGAGAAATGAGGTCGCGGTAATCAATCCCTTCGGTAATTTCATCTGATTCTTTGATATTGCCAAAGTCATAGGATAAGTCGAGTGAGACAAGCAAGTCCTGGGGGGCATACTGTTCCTCTTCAAGTAAGCCAATCCTAGCCATTACTTCAATACCTACTAATTGAATTTTTCCCATGATGAAGATGGTATGTTAGGGAATTATTCGATGAGTGCGAGTTCTTTGGCAACTTTTATTGCCTGCGTTGTTTCCAGTACATCATGAGCCCTGATAATTTCCACACCTTGAGATAGAGATGCAAGAGCTGAGGCAATGGAACCACCGAGCCGGCTTTCCGAGGTTGGGGCATCACAAAGGTGATCAATCCATGATTTTCGGGAGGAACCAAGGAGTATTCCCCATGAGTCATCCCTGAAATAAGAAAGGTTCTTCATGAGTGCTAAGTTGTGCTCGAGGGATTTGCCAAATCCAATGCCAGGGTCAATCCAAATACGGGGGAGACCTAACTTTTTAAGATGTTCTTTTTTTTGATTAAAGAAAGAACGCACATCCTTTAAGACATCATTATAGATCGGTGCATCCTGCATATTTTTGGGTGATCCCTGGCAATGCATCAGAATGTAGCCGGCTTTATGTTTGTCGGCTAAGTCAAGCAATTCATCTTCCCCACCGGATATATCATTAATAATATGTGCCCCAGCTTGGAGACCAGCTTGTGCTACTGCGGGTTTGGTTGTGTCCAAAGAAATAAGAAATTGATCTTTGGGGAGTTGTTCAAGAACCGGGAGAACCCGGCTAAGTTCTTCCTGTTCGGAAACTGGTTCACTACCCGGGCGGGTGCTTTCTCCGCCAATATCAATAATCTGAGCCCCTTCAGAGTACATTTGTAATGCCCGATCTACTCCAATTGCTGGTTCCAGGAATTGTCCGCCATCACTGAAAGAATCTGGTGTCAGGTTCAGGATACCCATAACCGCAGGGTAATGAAGTTCGATGCTATGATCGTTCAGAATATAACTAGGCATTTGTTGGATCTACCAAATTGTTGTAGAATTTACGAACTTGAGAAAAAGCAAGGTCTGAGCGGGATGTCCAACCTAGCTCCGATAGTTCCTTAAGTGGGGAAACCCCTCGGCCTGTGCCGCAGAGAAGAATCTCTTCGAATTGAGCGATGTCCTGATCGAGTGGAGATGCTCGGGTAATGGAGAAAGAATCACTTAGAATGGGCATGAGTTTTCTTAGGATTATGCCCTGAAGGATTTTCTTATCTGGAATGACAAGATTATGACCATCCACAAAAATCAGGTTTGCAGTTGCAGTTTCACGAATGTCATTATCCTTAGGGTCAATAATAATCCAATCTTCAGAAGCCGTATCTAGCTCGGACAGCCTTCCGTATAATTCTTTTTCTTCTGTTGATTTTGCAGCAGGGACTGGTCGGCGGTATTGCATGAGCCAACCTTCGACAGGTTGACCGTCTGAAGTTGCCGGGCGATCTGAGATAGCGAGTGACTCATTAAACAGGCAGATCCGAATCAGTCCATCCTCGGTTGTTGACTCTGATAAGTATTGATCGAGTTTTTGATCAATTTCACTGAGTTTCGGAATCCATGGTTGTTGAAGTAGCTTTGCAGAATCGATCAACCTTTGCAGGTAATCATTTCGAAAAGGAATATGATTTTTGGGAAACAGGCGGAGAGTGGAGAAAGCTCCAGCTGTTCCCCAGGGATCAAGATGCTCGGTCGGTTTTCCCGATTCGGTCCATGCTCGCATGATGAATATTTTGAATGATTTGTTTTCCTGAACTAGTAAGAAAGGATTCCGGGTGATATTGCAATCCAAAGAGTATTCGATTGGAGTCTTCAAAGGACATGGGTACATTGCGTATCGGGTCTCTCGCGGTAATCCTAAGAGTTTTACTGATTGCGTTCAGGCTGGACGATGAGACTTGGAGAGAGTGGTAGCGTGCCACCCGAAGTGGACCTTTTATTTGTTTGTAAGTC
>JABGWZ010000267.1 GCA_018675995.1 Opitutia bacterium
AATTTTTTGACGATTTGAATCTTTGGATGTGCCCATTCGAACATCAAAGTCATAGGTGTAGGCCGCCATCCGAAAGTAGTCCATTTGGGTCCATTTATCAAACGGGTGATCGTGACACTGTGCACATTCCAGTCGGGTGCCTAAAAATATGCGTGCTGAGTTGGACATATTATCAAGCGCCATGCCAGCGTCACGCAAATAGTAGGCCGCCGCAGGGTTGTCAAAAATAAGTCCGTGTCCGCTTACCAGTTTGCGAGCAAGTTCGTCATACGGGGTGTTAACTCTAATTTCATCTTTGATCCACTCACGGTAGTAAAGGGTGTAGTCGATCCCCGTTGGTATGCGAAGGAGGTCGGCCCAGAACTGATAGTGATGTGCGGTGTATCCAGCATCATTGTAGAGTAACTTACGAACCAGCAAGGAGTGCTTGTCCTTAGAAGTGGATTGATGAAAGTCATTCGCTTCTGAAATGGAGGGAATACGACCAATTACACTCAGGTATGCCCTGCGCAGAAATTGTTCGTCGCTAATTTGATCATTTGGGTCGCTCTCAACTTTTTCGAGATTAGCATAGAGAAATTCATCAATTTTACGGGCTGCAGGTCGAGGGTCAAAAGTGGCAAACTTGGGAGCAGGTTTATTATTTACAGAAATATCCTCGAGTTCATTTTCAGAACTGGTGTTATGATTGATTTGATCGTGCCTATCCCCGGTGACGAGGTAGGCCAAAAAAACGATCAAGCAAATTGAGGCTAGGGTTATGCCAGCAAGAATAAAAGTTTTCTTATGGTTATTATACTCAGGTTTAGCTTTTTTATTGATTGTTATTGTCTGTGTTTCAGCAATTCGTGAATTTTCAGGTTCTGAAGAGTTTTGGATTGGTTGCTGTGTTATAGGGTCTGATTTTTCTTCCATTCCAGGAACTTGTGATAATTTGATCCAATGAGTGCCATCATGACAGGCGAGGTCATTTCTATCGAAGTTCTTTGTTTGTAGATATTCTTTGACTTGAGAAACTGAATAGGGACCATAATTTTTACCCTCTTTGTGAACATATATTTTCATCGATTATTGTTCGTCGAGGGTTTTTCTAAGTTTTAATAAACTGCTATTACGAGTCTCATTCTCTTTAATTAGATAAAGATTATTAATTTGTTCAGGGTGCTTTCCCACTTGGAAAACTTGTAGGTTATCGAAGGAGGCTCCGACTTGGTCAACTTCGAATGCAAAATGAGTACATTCCTTTTTAATCATCGGGTGTTTCGCATAGACCATGTGTTCGTGGTCGAGATGAGCAACTACTTGTTCATCAATAAATTCGATAGTTATAGTATACCATTTGCCTTCTTTGAAATCATAATCGCACTCACCATGTCTCTTCGAGAACCATGTCCCTTTTTTATCCTGAGCGGTTTGAATATAAAAATTATCCTTTTGAATATGGAGCACGGTTTTGTAACTATCATTTGAACCTGTTATTAAACGAATATCTGTGGCTCCGTTAAATTTAAAATCAAATCGTATTAATGCATCCTGGAAATTTGGCTCTTTGTATAAAATCCGTTTATTTCTACCTGATACTTGGTTGCGTAATAGAACTCCGCCCTCCACCTGCCATTCTTTTTGAAAAACCCAGTTTTCACTGACCTGACCCTCTGAAAAATGTTCACCGAAGACGAGATTTCGTGTCTGGGTTAGCAAAGGTCTGGACGGTATCTGTGCACCAATTTTTTCTCGCCACACCTGCAGTTCGTTATGAAGTTGTTGAACAACTTTTGGTTTCGATTCGGTCAGGTTCTTTTTTTCCGAGGGATCACTTTTAAGATTAAAAAGCTCAAATTTCTCAGGTTTTGCCGGGTCAAAATATTCAATTAACTTCCAATCCCCATTGCGGATGGCACCACTCGAGACTCCACCCAGAAAGTGAGGTCGGTCTAAAGGGTAGTGCCAATGCAGGGATCTACGTGAGACGCTGGAAGAGGGATTTTTCCAGGTGGCCAGAGTGGAGACTCCATCCAGTTTTTGCTTAGGATCGGGTTCGATGTCTGCCGCATCTAACAGGGTGGGGTAGAAGTCGTGATTAACCACCGGTTGGGCACAGGTTTTGGCTCGCGGGATATTTCCATCTGGCCAGCGAATGATCAGAGGAACCCGAATGCCACCCTCATATAATTTGCTTTTGCCCCCACGAAGAGGGGCATTGGATGTGACATTAGTTTCTCCTCCATTGTCACTGGAAAAAATCAAAATGGTGTTTTCTGCAATGCCAAGAAAATCGAGTTTTTTCATCAGGAGTCCAACCCCGTCGTCAATGCTCTCCAACATGGCAGCCAAGTGCGGGTTGTTATCCTTTGCCCAATGCTCGCAGTCTTCTCCCGAGAGCCCGGCATCCTTGCATAGGTAGCAGTTCGTTCTATCTGTTTTTCCCGGGGTGTGTTTTTCCCGATACTTTTTTACGAGGCCGGGACGGCCGTTTAGGATCGTATGGGGTGCATAGTGGCTGAGGTAGAGAAAGAATGGCTTTTCCTTATTTCGTTCGACAAAATCAAGAGCCTCCAAATTCAAACGGTCGGTTAAGTATTCTTTTTTTCCCATTCGATTATTGGGAATGTCGAGCCATCGAATTGGTTGGGTACGGAACACATAGGGCCAGAAATTAGCTCCATTTCCAACACCCTTAATTTCGCTCCCGATATTCCAATCGAAACCGTGGTCCTTGGGTCGTACTTCAAATTGAGCGTCCTGATATTTGTATCCGGTCAGGTGCCACTTGCCCACCATACCTGTCTTATACCCATTGCGTTTTAGGATTTTGGGTAGGGTTAGCTGGCTAACAGGAAGGGCGTTGGAGGAGTTCGGACGGAGGTAGTCGAGTATTCCTATCCGGGCAGGGTGTTGACCCGTTAGCAGGGCAGCTCGGTAAGGAGAACAAACTGGTGCCGCGGCGTAAGCATGAGTGAAGCGGACTCCTTGCTTGGCTAGTTTATCTAGGTTGGGAGTTTCATTAAAAGTGTTTCCATAACATCCCAATTCAGCCCAACCCAGATCATCCGCCAATACAAAAATAATATTTGGTTTCTCCGCATGCAGGGAAAAAATAAACGGAATAAAAAAAAGGAACAAATGACGGAAATTTTGAAAGATCATTTGAAAGAAAGAGTGATCGAGGTTTTGGCAGATTTTTCATCGGCCAGAAAAGACAGGTAGTCGGAATGGGTTGCATTTTGCTCGGTAAAAGTGGCTCCGCTCAATTGAGGATCCCGGGACAGTTCACCTTGATCCAGCCAGGGCTCAAATTGAACCCGAAGTGGGCAGTTGGAAACGGTAATCGATTTTTTCTTCTCTCCCAAAAAACTTTTTTTGCGCTCGAATCGAACTTGGGTCCATCCATTTTGATTACCTATGGGAATATCGAATTCCATCCAGTCCCAAGGGGTGGGCATGGAATCCTTGATATGCAATACATTGTCTGGGATTGAATAGGATAAGCCAGCCAATCCTTCAATAAAGAGAAGGATTTTACCGGCATTAAAATTGGAATATTGATCGCCAAACAAGACAAGGTCACGGCGGTAAGCCTCCGGCGCGACAGGAATTTTCCATTCCTTATGAAAGTTATAATTTTCCAAGTGATTAAGAGTCAGATCGGAAGCAATTTTGGGAAATCCCTGACGAAAGATTCCATCTAAGGTGAAGTAGGCTGTATCCGGGGTATAGCCAAAAGACTGATCGTCCGCAGAGTTGAAAAGACTCATTGATTTTTTCGCCATCGCCAAGGGAAAGAACTCTCCGAAGAATCCAAGTTCTTTATCTAAGGCCCATGATTGAATCAATCTTTGCGCATATTCGCGGGGGAAGTGCTTGGATCGCATAGCCCAAAAAGCGGTGGTCATGAGCATACCATCTCTTCCACCCATGAAATAATCTTTATGTCCATTCGCTTCCCAGCGTTGATCAAACATGAGTCGAAGGTGTTTTGGGTCTTGGTTGATTAGCTTTTTCCAATGGTCGACATCTGAATTATTTCCAGAAATCACCGCCATTTTTTCGAGGGCTTTTCCCACTTCTGCGTCATTCATGGCAAATCCAACCAAGTTCTTCCAAAAAACTTTTCGGAAATATCCTTGGTAGCACTTGCGGACAAAATCGCGATCGCCTGTGTGTTGATAAATTTGCCAGGCCCCTAGGACATGCTCGGCTAATTCTCCACCATAGGCTCCCGAGTGCCAACCTATGCCCTTGTTGTCGGAGAGTAGAATTAATCCGTTCGGAGTTTCACGATATCGGTTGTTTTCTATCAAGTGTTTCCATGTCAAAACATTTCCATATGCATACAATTCTTTGTCTCTTGTCCACGCCCCCACCTTTATTTGAAAGCAGGCATCATACCTGTGAATCCCGAGGAAGTTGTTTACCGCAGATTGGGTATGATTTTCCATTTCCCACCCTTTTTGTACATTGATGTAATACATCATATGGAGAGACCAAAGGTAGTAA
>JABGWZ010000280.1 GCA_018675995.1 Opitutia bacterium
GTTTAGGAAACCACTGTTCTATCCGTTAAACTATGGGGGCTAAAGTTAAATCTATTCTATGATTAAGTTAGAGTCCAACGGTCGAGTTAAAATCAGATATTCCGTCCACTCCACTTAATGAACTGGCATCGTTTAGTTTACTCAAACGAGAATTCAGATCAGATGTACTTAAACTTGAAATTCCTTGAAAAACTGTTTGGTCTGACATGTCAGGGACACTAGACTTGCTTTGTGGGTCAGTCCCTAAAGCATACTCCCAAAAATCACTCACTCCGTCACCATCGGTGTCTTTTCGGACTGATGTAAGAAATGGATTACCAGAATTGTTATCATAAAAATCCTCAAATGCACCGCCGGAATGCTTGGTCAGGGGAGTAGCGTAAAAAGCAACGCCATCATATTGCGAACTTTGGTAAAAATATACAGTTCTTGTAAGGGGTGTAGAAATATTATCCCAACCATCCTTAACATAATAGTTAAGGGTGATAGTTTTTACTTTCATTGGAACGGTACTTGTCTTACCACTATCCGTGAAATTATGATCTCCTGAATTATCACTAGATTTCCAAGTGGAAGGAACTGAACTATTGAAATCTCCTAGAGTAAGCCCGTCCAAAGATGTCTGCCACTCAGCAAAACTTGATGAATCAAGTAATAATTGTTGTTCTGCGAAATGGCTGTGTACATGAATCAATCCAGCACCATTGGTACAAGAACTTGCATCAGCAAGTGATTCGACCTTTACAGTGGCATACCCTTCACCAATTCCATCACCATCTAAATCAGGATGGCTGGAAACATTAAAATAAGAGTTTGCGTCTTCAGCATAAACACCGGGGTCAACAAAGTTATATTCAGTATAAAGAATTCGATGTTCACCACCACCAAACCCAGTAGAATTGGTTTCTGGATTCGTAATTGAATGAGAAGGTCTATCAGGAAATGGTAACTGGTTATTGGAGAGGTTTGCATTAGCCTTAAATCGTAGAAAATCATGAATAGTGGATTGCCCTAACATCGTTAATGTAGGTGCAACAGTATCGCCCACCTTTAATTGAATAGTCGATGATATGCTACTATTGTTATCAGAGGTATCTTGAACATTAATCGTTACAAAGTAACCATTGGCAGATTTAACCGCTGGGTAAGGATTATTTGGATCATAAGTTCCACCATCTCCGACCGTTTTTTCGATATCAACAATCCAAATTAAATCACTTGTAGGGGTAAAGTTATTTGCATCTGTAGCAACTAACTGAGAGGTTAAAAAAATTTTTATGCTTTGTTCACTCGAAATATCATAATCTGATCCTGAATAATCGAAATTCAGAACGACAACGCTATTATCACCGTCTCCCAAAGGTGTTGTGTAAAAATTATCAATGCTGGGGGCTGTAGTATCTTTAACAATCAGATACCTGTAAACAGAACTTGCTTGGTTTCCTAAACTATCAGACGCGTCATATTTTATTGTGAAGGTTTTGTTCCAATCAGAGTAACTGGAAGAACTAATTTGAGCGATCACAGCAGTCGCAATCGAACTGTCAGTTAGTATGGTTCCGTCAGATGGATTCGTTTTGTAAATGGGGGTTCCAATTGGAGAAGATAAGGCAACATTTGAATCATCCACGATACCTGAGTAAACTGTTCGAACTAAAGAGTTTGGGAGACTACCCTCGCTAGCATCTAACACAGATACGGAAAGTGTTTGGGTTGATGCTTCCTTGTCATCATTTGTCCACAAATGCACGCTTCCACTGTCACCATATGTTGTACCACCCTCTATTAAAATAAAACTGTTAGTCCCATTTGTAGTCGGAGACAAAGAAATTTGCGGAGCAACTGTATCAAGAAAATAAACGCTACGGGCATTAGTAAGAGTGGTTGGTGAAGCACCATCATGACTTGCTGTATAGGTAACTTTATATTCATCCCGGTTTCCGTCAGAATCAACCGATAGAGTATCAACTGAAGAAGTAACAGTAATTGGCAAGTTAGAATCATTCCGTATGTAAATACCTGGATCTTGCAGTGTAACTCCATTATCAAATCTAATTTGAAATGCACTGTGCCATATAAAAGACCTACCCCAGCTGTCAGTAAACGAAGTAGTGGTTTTACCCGATGAGGAGTCTGAGTCATCAAAAACAACATCTGTATTAGTTGTGACATCATCCTTTATGTAAAAATTTGTATCGCTTCCAAAAGTATTAATGTAAGGGTCTGCACCGGGACCGGTTTGATCATATGTGTTATTTGCATGATCATAACCACTTAATGAAGAAAGTGCGTTCACAATATCGTCAGGTAACGGATAGTTTGTGTTAACTATTGAATCTGTCGAAGGAGCGGACGCATTCAGTGTGTTTGTTGAAGGAGATGAAAGAAAAGAATGTGGAATTAAAGCGACGAAAGGCGCAATTGTATCAATTACCGTGATACTTCTGGTTTTGGTTGCAGTTTTCCCATTTACATCGGTAGCGGAATACAGAACCTGATAATCGCCAGGTTCCCAAAAGCCAATAGTTGATATTGTATCAACAACATCTCCCCCAGATGGATCAACGAGATCAATGTATGTTGATAAAGATTTAACCTGAAAGGTGGAAACAACTGTTGGGACAGGATTATCGTCATAGTTATCGGTGGCAACCGCTCCGTTATCTGCGTAAGGAACAGCTGCCTGTAGGTTTGTAAGGTCAATACCACCATCATCATTCATAGTTATGACGGGTGCAGTAGTATCTCTTATCCTAACTTCACGATCAAGAGATGCTTGGTTTCCAAAGGCATCAGATACCATATAATTCAAAATAATTTTTTGGGTTGGGTCGGCTTGACCGAATTCATTAACATATTCTCCAGTGGAATCTTTATAATTTACCGTGGTTATATCTATGTTATGAATCGCACCTCCAAGGTAGGAAGTGACTACAACATTTTGATTTAGATTGAGAGGTGCTAAGCCATTTCCCATTTCTTTGTATGCAGTAACTCCAGGATCGGGAAAAAAGAATTTACCGTTAACATCCTGATTACTGAAGTCATTCACCTCATGGTAAAGAGGATCGCTACCGATGAGTAACAATGTAGGTGTCTTAAATTTAGAGTTGAGAAGAACAACTTGACGAAAAACTTCAGATTTATTCCCTGCCAAGTCTGTCACAGTGTATTTAAGCCTATATGTTGAATTAACACTGGCTAATGTTTTTGCCTTGGTGATTATATTATCAATCGAGTCGTTTACTGATACGTATGTAATGGTATTTTCATCAACTAGAACTTCAACAGAAACAACAATCCTTGAATCTCCCCATTCAATTGCTCCATCTAAATTATCTAATGCAAAAACTCCCAGATCTTTGAATTCATTTGAACTATTTAAATCAACATAGACCGGGTTTGCTCCATACAGAGTGACAACAGGAGATGTATTATCGTATACCTCTACCCATCTTGTCTTTGGCTCAACTATATTACCAGAAGGGTCCGAAATCCCTTGATAGGTAATTTCATAGACACCAGCAATGTTCATATTGACTGAACCAAATGAACTTGAGGTAAGACCTTCAGCCAATGCCATATGAGAAATAATTTCCTGTTCAGAATAATAATTATCTAAAACTGTTATACCAGGGTCAGTGAAAATTGCATTAGGAATTCCCTCAATAAGATATGGGTTTAACTGATCGTATCCGTCTACAAAAGATACTATGGGCGGAAGATTATCTATTATTTTAACAACAGGCTTTATGGTAACCGAAACGGGAGTACCGTCCGCGAATTTAATTTTACGTTGGGCAAAATCATCAACATAAAGAGATATTTGAGTCTCCTGCCCTAGAATAGAGTAATCAACTGCACTCATGTTTGAAACCTGAACATTTGAGGTTATGTCAATATCTCCGAGGGTAACCGCAGAATATGATGGAAATATGCTTGAAGGGACAGAAAGAATCTTAAAGGGACCGTAGTCGGCAATCGGATAATTAATAAATTTGCGTTTAACCAAGTATTCAATTGCGAG
The DNA here is from genome assembly GCA_018675995.1 of Opitutia bacterium. Lineage (GTDB taxonomy): Bacteria > Verrucomicrobiota > Verrucomicrobiia > Opitutales > Seribacteraceae > Seribacter. Next base: position 4,028 of record JABGWZ010000280.1, read on the forward strand.
TGGATTTTCAGTCAATGAATTGGCACCAGCTTGTATTGTAATTCGAGGAGGGTTCAAATATAAATTATTGAAAACTTCTGAAATCTGCGCCGAATCATTTCCAGAGACGGACATTGGAACAGAAGGAACTTGAGGTTCAGGATCGGGGACTGTGATCGCAACTGCGTTTGAAATCGAATCAAAGGTAAAGTCTGTAGAACTAGATTCGGTCGATTCTATTGTAAAAAAGATCTCAGAAGCTATCTCGTGAACCATTTCCCAATCTCCATCCATTGAAACAACTTCTGCCCCAAACCCATCCTGTAAATCATTATCCTCAATCGAATCTTCATCGTCAGAAGACGAATTAATATTGGGGAAAAGCATCTCAATAGATGGAGGCATTGTCCCACCTGTCAAAGATTCACCATAAGTTGCATTCAGGTTGACTAAACCTCCAGGCACTGTAGCACGGGATTGCCCCAATCGACCACTTGCTAGTTGTAAAGATTGACCGGATACAAGGGAAATTTCCCTCCCTCCAACATCAGTGAAAGAAATATCTCCCGAAATGAGGTTAACCCCACCTGTTATATCACCCGTAAGCGGATTTCTGACGGCGACAAGCTGAAACATTGTCCCTCGAATCCCAGCTACACCCAGAGGACTGGTAACAAGCATAGATGAACCCTTGTTAAGCTTAGGAGCTTTAACAATAAGGTCTCCGAAATCTAAATGGGCAAGTAATTCTGACTGGGACGGTTCTTCCTCGAGTTCTGAAGGTTTTGAGTTTGAGGTGTCTTTAAAATTCTTCTGCGAATACTTTTTGAGAAAAAACCGGCTTCCAGATTTAATTGTAATAAGTACTCCATTCGAAAAGAGAAGGGACGCACTAGCTGATTTTCCAGTTAAGATTACTGAATTTGCATCAATTTTTTTGCCAACTGAAGATGCGTCCAAAGACACTTTAAAATCCTCTTTGATTGAAATAGTAGAAACATCTCCCTCTAAAGCTGCGACAATAACAGAAGCTTCAACTGCACCCACTTTGTTAACAGCAAAGAAAAAAATAAAAGCCGAGAACCGAAACAGAACACGGAGAAATGTGTTCAGAATTATTCTAGGGCGAAATACAAAAACCATAACTAAGGTAATAATAAATCAAAACTTACCCCTTCCGCAAGCGATTTTATTAGTAAAAAAGTTACTAGTTAACCAATTTCTTTTTCGTAATTCTCAGAACTCAATAATTCTGCATTATCTATTGAACTACTCGGTGTAACTCTAATCATCCAAGCAGTTTCGTAAGGATCCGAATTAACCTTTTCTGGGGAATCATTAAGTTCCTCGTTTACAGCGGTTATTTCTCCAGAAATCGGCATGTATAAATCAGAAGCTGCTTTAACTGATTCAACAACACCGAATACTGATCCTTGATCGAATGATTCACCAACCGAAGGCAACTCTACAAAAGTCACATCGCCAAGACTGTCTTGTGCATGATAAGTAATTCCTATCAAACAAGATCCGTCAGACTCTTTCTTTATCCATTCGTGATCTTTAGTATAAAATAAATCAGTTGGTATTTCTGTCATCTAAATCGGATAGTTGGCGAATAAAAATGATTCAAGCAAAAACAACTATTCCTCTCCAATTTTTGTGCCCTCAGGTACAATTGCATTTTTAATAATCACTAAAATTCCGTCCCTAAAATATACGCTATTATGCTGATCAACCCACCCTTCCTGAAGTCCTTTTGGTGATAAAAAGACATTGGCACCGATTCTCGCATTCTTATCAATTATGGCATTTATTATAACTGAATTTTCACCCACGCCAATATCAGGTGCCTCAGTTAAGCTCGAAGGCATATCAATCTCTTCATTTGATTTGAAATGATCTGCTCCCATCATAACCACATTTTCAAACCTGCAATTATCTCGAACAATAGATCTAACACCGAGCATACAGCGTGCAAATGTTGAACGACCAATCATGCAACCACTAGCCACCGTAGTGCGATCCATATCACAATGAGTAAGTTTAGCAGTTGGCAAGATGTCAGGATAATTATAAATGGGATAATCCTCATCATAAAAATCGAACGAAGGGACTGGGTCAGTTAGCTGTAGATTCGCATCAAAAAAAGCTTTTACGGTACCGATATCCTCCCAATAATCATCAAATATATGACATCGGATATCTTTATCTTGGACAAGTGATGGAATGATTTCCTTTCCAAAATCTTTGGCATTTCCCTGTAATGCATCAAACATGGAAGTAGCATTAAAAACATAAATTCCCATCGATGCCAAAACTCGATCCGAATTTCCATCATGGGATTTCATTTCCGAAGGCACTAAGTTTGATATGACTTGGGGATCGGTTGGCTTCTCCACAAATTCGGTAATTCTTGCATCATCCCCGATACTTAACAGCCCAAGTCCTGATGCCTCATCAACAGAAACTGGCTTTGCTGCTACAGTAACTTCTGCTCCCCTCTTAATGTGCTCATCAACCATTTTAGAGATATCCATCCTGTATAACTGATCGCCAGAAAGAATAACAAAGATATCGTCTGGTTCAGCATGAAAATGAAGCAAGTTTCTACGAACTGCATCTGCTGTACCCTGATACCAATCGTCCCCGTATTCAGTTTGCTCAGCCGAAAGTATTTCGACAAAACCCTTCCCAAAACGATCAAATCTGTAAGCATCTTGTACATGCCTATGCAAAGAGGCTGTGTTAAACTGGCTTAATAAATAAATTTTATTATATCCTGAGTTAATGCAATTACTTATGGGAATATCAACTAATCTGTATTTACCAGCGAGAGGAACCGCAGGTTTACATCTTAACTTCGTTAAGGGATACAATCGAGTACCACGTCCTCCACCCATAATTACGCAATGTATCTGTCTTTTCATTTTATTCCTTTCTTTATTCTTGCCCGTCTGTCCTTTTTTCTTCCTGTTACAGGTACTATGTGGAAATTGAAATCATCAACTGTGCAATCACAAAAGAATAATCATAAGATTAGATATTTTAATAATTAGTCTTTTTTACTTAATTCACACAATTCATTTTATTTTCAGGAATAAAGCTACATGCAAACACTACCGTCTCTTGAAGACTTCAAAGTTTTTTCTCAAAAGTATGACATAATTGCTGTAAAAGCAGAATTTACGGCAGATGCTGAGACCCCCCTCTCTGCATATGTTAAACTCTCATCAAAAAAACCCGCATTTTTATTCGAGTCCGTGGTAGGGGGCGAGCAAGTTAGTAGATTTTCCTTCGTTGGATGCAATCCGCAAAAGATTGTAACTTGCTGGCACAATGAAACCGTCATCATCCAAAATGGAAAAGAGACCAAAAAGATTCCGACTCCCACCGACCCCCTTAAAATTGTAGAGGAAGAAATGAAAGATATCAGTTATCTTGGTTTTGAAGATGAAACAAGATTTTCTGGTGGTGCAGTTGGGTATATCTCTTATGAATATGCTAACAGAGTAGAACCGAGCGTGCCAATACCCGACCATGATGAGCTTAAGTTACCACTTCTCTCTTTTATGATGGCAGATTTGGTCATTGTTTTTGACCATGCACGTCAATCAATGACTGTTTGTGCAAATGTGTCGCCAGGAAATAATCCTGAAAAAGCTTACCAGTACGCATGTTCACGAATTCAGGAAACAATCAAACTTCTATCCTCGCCCTCTACCCTATCTCCCACGCCCATAGAGGCTCTAGAATCGGCCGAAAAAGCCAAAGGGAACCTAACTAAGGAAGAATTTGAAGAGCTAGTGTTAAAAACTCAGGAATTCATTCGATCAGGAGATATTATACAGGCTGTGCTTTCTCAAAGATTTTCAATACCATACACAGGTCCATCAATTAATCTGTATAGGGCAATCCGTGCTATTAACCCATCGCCCTATATGTTTTTAATGGAGGATGAAGAGTTTTCAGTCGTCGGTGCATCACCTGAAGTACATGTCAGGTTAACTGGAGAAGATGTTCTAATTCGTCCAATTGCCGGAACTCGCCCGAGAGGCAAAACAGATTTGGAAGATAAGGAATTTGAATTAGATTTATTGGCAGATGAAAAAGAAAAAGCAGAGCATCTAATGCTCGTTGACCTTGCCCGCAATGACATAGGTCGTGTGTGTAAAACTGGCACGATCAAAGCAGCAGAGTTTATGACTATTGAGAGATACTCACATGTGATGCATATCGTCTCTGAAGTTGTTGGAAAACTCGATCCTTCACTGAATGGTTTTGATTTATTGAGAGCTACGTTTCCCGCCGGTACCGTGAGCGGTGCACCAAAAGTTAGAGCAATGCAAATAATTGCCGATTTTGAGAAAAGCCAAAGAAATATTTACGCTGGTGCTCTTGGTTATTTTGGCTACGAAGGAAATCACGATTCTTGTATTGCCATTCGTACAGCTATAATAAAAAACAATATCCTTCACCTGCAAGCGGGTGCGGGAATCGTTGCTGACTCAATACCTGAAAATGAATACCAGGAAACCATTAATAAAGCAAAAGGAATGCTTAAAGCACTTGCGCTTGCTGAAAAAATAACAGCGTAGAAACTCAATATTGATTTCATGCAAAATCCAGAACAAGAATCTCTTAATATCTATCTCCAACAAATCTCTTCCATCCCTTTGATTTCAGTACAAGAAGAGATTGAACTCTCCGAAAAAATTAAAAATGGGGATGAAAAAGCAAGGGAGACCATGATTACTGCAAATCTTAGGTTGGTTGTGAAAATAGCCCAACACTATTCAAATATTGGGTTATCTCTTCTCGACTTAATCAATGAAGGCAATATCGGCCTTATGAAAGCAGTTGAACGATTTGATCCAACTAAAGGAGGCAAACTTAGTACATATGCCTCATGGTGGATAAAGCAGTCTATTAAGCGAGCATTGGCTAATCAAAGTAAAACAATACGTCTACCTGTTCATATGGTAGATCGAGTAATGCAAATGAGGAGAACTTCAGCTGAATTAGAAGAGAGATTGGGGCGTGCCCCAACAGACGAGGAGTTAGCTGCAGAGATGAATTTGCCCTTATCTCGAGTTTCTCACCTTAAGTCAGTAAGTAAAAAACCAGCTTCTTTGGACTCGCCTCTAGGTGATGATGAAAACTCTACCCTCGGTGAAGTGGTGCCTGACAACAATGCGGCTAACCCATTTGAGAAATTACAAAGCAAAAGCTTAATTGGTGATGTAAATTTAGTACTATCTAAACTGAACCAAGAGAGGCAGACATTATTCGGCTTCGCTTCGGATTAGAAGGAAGAGATCCTCTTACTCTCGAAGAAGTGGGAGAAAAGATCGGAGTAACGAGGGAACGAATTAGGCAACTTCAAGAGCAAGCACTCAGGCAACTGCGTAAAAACATGGCTACATTTGAGAAGCAAAGAACCGCCGAAGAGATACAAGAAGATAATCGGATTGA